>PLXB01000264.1 GCA_003151215.1 Ignavibacteriota bacterium | reverse complement strand
GCTACGATGCATCAAATAAAGAAAAAATGGAAAACGACGCGACGAAACAAGCTATCGAAGATGCGCGCGAAGAAGCCGGACGCCTTGCAAAGGAAATGGGCGGCTCACTCGGCGAAATTATTTCTGTCAGCGATGCTGAATCTGCCGGGGCATCTGCGCCAATGAGCATGGGACGTGAAGAAGAAGAACGCCGCGGACCAGGACAGATCAACCCGAAAGAGATAAAGAAAAAAGTAGAAGTGAAGGTAACGTTTTCGGTGAAGTAGCACTGCAATTCACACGATCTTTCGAAGCTTCCACCGGGCACATACTTTGCGAGGTTCTCGTCAGCGAATGAGGTTATTACCAGGAAGATTGTGAAGAAGTAGGTCTTATTAATCTTTCCGCCCTACGTATATTTTTACGTATTCCTTTCATGTAACTATGGGAGTACTGAAACGTTTTCTTAGTAGCTTTAACATTCCGGCAACGACCATGAAACATCAACTTATTGCACTTCTCCTCATTTCTTTTTCGTTCATTACTCCCTCTCATGCCCAAAAGCCTTTTGTCGTGCATGAGTGGGGCACATTTACAACTCTTGCCGGCAGCGACGGAGTGCTTCTTCCCGGCTTGTACCGTGAGGAAGAATACCTACCTGATTTCGTGGAGCATTTTCCCGGCTTTGCCTACGGCGGTTTTATCCATAAAGGGCTTTATTTGGAATGCGATAACGTCACGTTAAAAATGGAAACTCCGGTTATCTATTTTTATTCGGATAAGGCACGCACCGTATCGGTCAAAGTCAATTGGCCAGGAGGGACAATAAGCCAATGGTATCCCGAAAGATCGGATGGAGAAATAGCAAGTTATTACGGCACGATCGATTTCGCAACGCAGCATAATGGCTGGATCGCATGGAATCCCAATATTCTGGCTCATTCTGCTTCCGATACGACAGGAATGTGGAAGCCCTACGAAACGCATACATGGGAAGCACCCCGTGCAACTGATGCCAATGTCCTAACCGATTCACTCGGCAATGTCGAGAAATACCTTTTTTACCGTGGCGTCGGTAATGCAAGTTTTATGGATGGAGGCACCAATTCAAGCTATCTTCTGAAAACCTTTTTCAAAGGGAATACACTCAATATTGAAAACCTCACGCATTACAACATCCTCTACGGCTTTGTTTTTGAGCGTAAAGTAGATGAGATAACCGGCGATAGCACTAACGTTGTTTGGTGGGAGGGTCCGATCAATGGTTGGGAAAAAATTCAATGCTCCTCTCCGGCTCAAAATACTGCAAGTACGTTTGAGTCAGTCCTGACGAAATTCCGCGACAAATTAGTCGAAAAAGGACTTTACTTAAAAGAAGCAGATGCCATGATCGATACATGGCAGCAGAGTTATTTCGGGACGACTGGGCTTCGCATCTTATGGATCGTGCCGCACGATGCTACCAATAAATCACTCCCGATGACGATCACGCCAAAACCCGATGACGTTCAGCGCGTACTTGTTGCACGTTCGGAAATTCTGACGCCGCAGTTCGAAAAACAGCTTGTGCAGGATTTCGCTAATGGCACCGGAGATTATTATAACGATCGTTATTACCTTGCCTACCAAGCCCGTGTAGCTGCTCTGACTGCCTCAGGCGTGAAGACGAGCAGCCCTATTGCAACAGACATCAGAGTTAACCCGAATCCTTTCTCTTCATCTGCAAAGCTTACGTTCTCCTCATCAGATCGCAGCACTGTAGAAGTGAGTATTTCAAATTTACTCGGTGCAGAGGTCGCTCGGCTTTTCAGCGGAGAGCTTGAAGCAGGTGATCATTCCTTCATCTGGAATGCGCAGGATATGCCGCCGGGAATGTACCTCTGCCTTATCCGCTCCAATGGCATTACCCGGCAGATGCCGCTGATGCTGGTGAGGTAATATAATTCTGCAATCTCGAAATTTCCGGCTGGGATATACTTTGCGAGATTTACAATGGCGAATGAAGTTGTCTCGAGGAAAATTATGAAGGAGTAAGGATAATGAAGCAAAAACTTTTTATCATAGCAGCGGTCTTTTTTGTAATGTTCAGTTTATTGCCCGATGCCAGAAGTCAGTGGATTTTAACCCCCGAACCCAAACCATTGTATTATCAAATGGAAGGAGTTACTTCTTTTGCGATGAAAGGTACGAATCTTTACGCGGGAATCAAAGCTCATGGAAGAGTTTTTCGCTCCACCAATTACGGATCGGAGTGGGCTGTAGTCCCTTCCGGCTTGACCAGCGATTCTGTCTATGCGCTTGCATCGAACGGCACAGATCTCTTCGCTGGTGATTACGTCGGTGTCTGCCGTCTAAATTCCGACGATACTAGCTGGACGAAAACAGATTCCGGTCTGAAAAGCGGATACGTTATGGCGTTCGCAGTAAAGGGCTCTCTTCTTTTTGCTGCCACTTCCCGCGGCTTGTTTTTCACCACAAACAACGGTGGAACTTGGACGGAATCAAATTTATCGGATACCGATGGCGTTACTTCTTTTGCAATAATTGATACGAATCTCTTTGCAGGCACTTATAGCGGCAGAGGTGGTGGTGTTTTTCTCTCGACAGATAACGGTGCGAATTGGAACCGAGTTTCTGTAGGCATGCCATACGCACAAGTCCATGCTCTTGCTGTAAGTGGGGGAAATCTCTTTGCAGGGACAAGGGATAGTGGGATTTTACTTTCGACGGACAACGGCATAAGTTGGAAAGCGGTTAGCTCAGATTTTATTGGCGTTGAGATCGATGCTTTTGCAGTGAGTGGCACAAATATCTTTGCGGCGGTTTCACCAGGTGGCGTTTACCTGTCTACAAACAACGGGGCAAACTGGTCAAATGTTAGTACAGGTCTTACAGATACCTATATATCGACACTATTTATGAGCGGCAAGTATATTTTTGCTGGAGGCTACAGTGGTGCCTGGCGCCGACCACTCTCGGATTTCGGAATAGCCGATGTAAAAAAATCACTTCAACCCGACATAAATATCTTCCTCTCCCCCAACCCCACAACAGGCATCATCACCGTGCATAATGTCTCGGCAAATATTTTGCAGGTCATAGTTAGCAGCATCCTGGGTGAAAGCGTCATAGAGCTCACTCATCCGAATGCGCCGGAATTCACGCTCGATCTTTCGAAGCTTCCGCCGGGCACATACTTTGCGAGATTTGTAATGGCGGATGATGTTGTTACTAGGGAGATCGTGAAAAATTAGCAAAATGAGGGATTCAATTATTTAGATTTGAGAAGGTTATTATTCAAGCAGACGATTTATTCATTCGTTTTATGTATGCCCTTCAGATATTTATAAATATCAATCTGTGACTGAATTCGATCGCCATCGGTTACAGGTCTCTTATATTTATTCATTCTGCCTTTGGCAATGATGCGGGCCTTGACGTTATCGTGCAGCTCGATATCAATATATTGACGTAATTCCTTCTGAATTGCCTCATCATAGATCGGGAAACCGACTTCGATCCTATGGGAAAGATTGCGCGTCATCCAATCAGCGCTCGCAACGTAATAGCGTTCCTGCCCGCCGTTATGAAAAATAAAAATGCGGGCATGTTCGAGGTAACGATCAATAATACTTATTCCTCTCATATTCATGCTCATATCCGGCACTCCGGGGATAGCACAGCAAATGCCGCGAACGATCATCCGAATTTTCACTCCGGCATTGCTTGCTTCATAGAGCTTCGCGATCATCTCTTCGTCTTCGAGGCTGTTGAGTTTGACGATGATCTCCGCGCGCTTGCCTTCTTGTGCAAATTTCATCTCTTTTTCGATGCGCTTTTCAAAAGTTTTCCGCATAGAGAAAGGAGCGACAAGTAAGTGTTCGAATTCGGTTGACCGCTCTTTTCGCCCGAGTATTTGAAAAACTTCCTTCACTTCCTTGGTGAGCCGTATATCTGTAGTAAAAAGCCCGACATCGGAATACAGCGTTGCAGTTTTTTCGTTAAAATTTCCTGACGCAAGATAGCAGTATCGTTTCTTTTCACCTCTCTCCATTCGTGTTACTATACACAGTTTACAATGCACCTTAAGACCGGGAAAACTGTAGAGCACTTTAACGCCGGCACGCTCAAGCTCACCAGCCCAATAAAGATTTTGCTCTTCATCAAAGCGCGCTTTGATCTCCACAAATGCTGTGACCTCTTTCCCATTCTTCGCTGCATCTTTGAGTGCCTCTACGATCTTCGAATTACTTGCGACTCGATATAATGTGATCTTGATTGCGATCACGGCCTGATCTTTTGCAGCCTGACTAATAAATTGAAGAACGTAATCATACGTCTGATAAGGATAAAAAAGTACAACATCCTTTTGTGATATGACGCTAAAGATCGTGCGTGCATCCTTGAGATCGCGGTGCACAAGCGGAGGCTGGGGTTTATTTTCCAATGCGGGAATACCGGGATTCGGGAAGGACATGAGGTCGCTGAAGTTATGATATTTCCCTCCCGGGATCAGATCGTCAGCCGAGAGCTTAAAATATTTTGAAAGATATTTCAGCATCGTCTCAGGCATTTTCGGATCATAAAGGAATCGCGAGGGCAGGCCCTTTTTTCGTGCGCCCAGTCCCTCCTGAATTTTTGCCAGAAGATCGCCTTGGAATTCGTCGTCAATGTGAAGTTCGGCATCACGCGTCATCTTGAATGAATATGCACCAAAGACATCATTACGAACAAAATATTCTCGAAGCGAAAGCCTCACCACATCATCGAGAAACATCACATAGGTGTTCTTTCCTTCTTTTTTAAGAGTCAGAAATCTCGGAAGATCCGTCGATGGGATCTCGAGGATTGCATATTCTATTTTTTCTGCCGTATTACTCATCTCACGTTCTGCAATGGTCTCATCTCTGGGAGCGATCTCGATTGCAAAATAAAGATTTCGATTATTAATGAAGGGTTCACTCGGAGATTTAGCAGGGAATATGGGCTTCAGGAGCGGTAATACTTTTTCGGTAAAATATGCCCGGACCTGTTCCGCTTGCTGCCCCGTAAGTTCGGTTTCATTGACAAGAAAGATATTATACTTATGCAGCTCCGGGACGATCTGCTTTTGGAATATTTTACCGAAGATTTCTTGTTGCACACCAACAATCTCATGAATTTTTTTCAGAAGCGGCCGTGGGTCGATCTCAAGCTCTTTATGCTCGGCTTTTTTTAGATTTAAGAGGCTTCTAATAGAAGCTACCCGGACACGAAAGAATTCATCTAGATTTGAAGAAAAGATCGCAAGAAATTTTATTCGCTCATAGAGTGGATTTCCCTTGTCGTGTGCTTCCTGCAGCACTCGCGCATTAAATTGGAGCCAACTTATTTCACGGTTTGTGGTCCGAAACATGTTTTCATTTGATTTGAAATTCTATTCTCTCATAAGAGGCAAATTACCCCTTGGAATTATATTATGATTAACAAATTATTACAACAATGTTTCCTTATATCCTGATTGGCTATTCTGTTAATACAATTCTACGACTTTCTGAATTGAACGGATCTCCACTTTGCAAAGAGCGCCTTGCATCTATTACGCTGATATTTTCCCGTACTTGTGACCGGAATACCATCGCCGAATAGAACAACCTTTGGGACTTTTGAAAATGGGAGATTCTCTTTACAAAATGTGATCACATCTTCTTCGCTGATGTTTGCACCATCCATCTTTTGCACATATGCTCCGACTTCCTCTCCATAAAAATCATTCTCAAAACCCACGGCTATTCCCGTTTTTATTCCTGGGCATCGGGCAATCACTTCATCAATTTCCAATGGAGAAATATTCACGCCGCCTCGAATAATCAATTCCTTTAATCTTCCGGTGATGAAGAAATATTTGTTGCCTTTCCGATCGAGTTCATAAAAGCCTTCATCCCCCGAGCGGAACCAGCCATAAGAAAAAGTTTTTCCATTTGCTTCATCGTTATTGTAATAATATTTCATAACATTGAATCCCCGAATAGCGATTTCTCCTTTTTGCGAAGGGACAAGTTCATGTCCTTCTTCGTCTGCGATCATCATTTCATTTTGAGGAATGGCACAGCCGATAGAAGGAAAGCCATAATTGCGCATCCAATGTATATGTTCAGTATCGTTTAAAGATATAGGTAAATAGCATGAATAGCATGTCGTTTCCGATAGTCCATACCCGTGCACAATACGAATGCCGAAAGTGTTTTCAAACTGCTCGCCAAGTTCGACTGTGAGCGGTCCTGCCCCGCAGATAATATGACGCAGGGTTTGAGGTTTTGGCTGGAATCGCGGATTTAATTTATTGTATTCTAATAAAAAGGCGAGAAGTGTCGGAACAACACTGACGATACTAACTTTTTCCTTTTCAATGCGCTCAAAGAAATGCTCTGATCGGAATTTCTGATTGAGAATAATAGTTGCGCCGGCATACATCGGAGTAACAAGTGTTACGATCGTTCCATTTACATGATGAATTGGGAGGACGCACATAATTCGTTGTGAATTAGTAATCCCATGCCATTCCGATATCCCCTTTGCATCGGCGAGAAGATTGTATTGAGTCAGTACAACTCCTTTAGGATTTCCCGTGGTACCACTCGTATAAACGATCAACGCTTCATCCTCTTTTGTTACTGCTTCATCGGAGGTAAATATGGATTTCGCTTCAGCAAGTTCGTTATCGAACCATTTTATATCTTCAGAAGAGTGAGGTGGCGGTTCATTCTGATCCGAAACGTTTCCGCATACTACTGTTACTTTAATAGTAGCGATGGAATCAACAATCGGTATCACCCTATCCAGATAATCTTTATGCAGAAAAACTAACTTGACTCCGCTATTCTCTAAAATATAATGAATACGATTATCGTCCTCGGAAAGACTTATCGGCACGATGCAAATTCCCATCAACCATGCCGCAAAATACTGGATTACAGTATCGGCATGATTATGTGAGATCGTTGCGATGCGGTCTCCGCGGCGTAGCCCATAAGAATACATCATGTTTGCGCACATTCCGCAAAGCATAAAGAAATCTTTGTAATTATCTTCACGACGCTTGCCGTTCAGACCGTAAAATATCAGATACGGCTTTGTATCATATTCGCGAGCGCGCTTAAAGATCAGTTCACCGATGTTTTCAAAGCCGACATATCCGGCATCGCTGTGAGGATCGGTAATTGTGCGGGCATGAGCAATTTTGTTCTGGATTTCCTGACTGAGCATTCGAAGTGTTAAGTAAATTCTTACAAATTTACGGGAAGAAATCCCTGATGATGGATTACTTCGTCTCATTATTAATAATTATTAACCAAATTGCACAGTAACATCTTTATTTTGATGCCGTTAGCATGTGCAGGTAAGGTAGTATAGCAGACTTTTCTTGCCGCTTTAACTATAATTATTTTGTTATGAAAACTTTATACAAAATCGAGCCCATTGCATTGGCATTGTTTTTCATTGCAGTTTTTTTTCTATTTGCCGGCTGCGGTACAACGAGCGTTGGAAAATTAGGTACCCCTTCGGGCAGACCCGAGGTGACGATTGCAAATAACAACATACAAACAGTAATGGATGGTGTCGCGTCATGGCTCGCTTCACAAGGGAAACCCATTGATGCAACAGGTGCCTATACTATCTCTACTTCGTTCACAAAAAAAGAGAATATGCTGGGAATCTCTTATAATTCAGGTTATACCGCAGTATTTACGATAGTTCAGAACGGAGCTGATATCTCCATATATGAAGCGCAGTATAATCAGCGGGGCAATGACGAACTTGTGACACAATCGGATTACGAAGAGATGCAAAAGGAACTTACGCAAATTTCTGAATTTCTGAAAACAAAATAATTTTACTGAAATGCTCATGAAATAACGATATCATATTTCATCAGAAGCCCTTGAATTCCGGAAAGTGAGAATTTTGCTTTTTTGATCCTATTATTTTCCGGATCAATAATATAATTAAACGAGGTTGAAAGATCGACTTTCTCCAGATTCGTTTTGCCAAAGGCGGCATTCTCGAGATCACATCTGATAAATTCCGATGATGAAAGATCTGCATCGTCAAAAAAAGCATGAATGAGGGAGCAATTATTAAATTTCATTTTCTTGAGGGAGAGCTTGGCAAATGAAACATAATCCAATATGCAGTCTTCAAATCCGAGCGAAATCATGGAAGGATTTGAGGTGCTAAAATCGACTCCGGTTAATTTGCAGCCCGAAAATTTCACATCGCGAAAACTTACAGATTCTACCTTCACATTACTCAAGTTACAATCGGTGAACTGACACTCGATAAAAGTAAAAGCATCCAAGTGTGCGGCAGTAAGATCGCAACGGAGAAAAGTGCATTGTTCATAATCACCAATGACGAGCGGTATGACAGAAAGCTCTTCACCTATGAATGACCTGTTCTCGAAATATTCTCGCATTTGGGAAAAATAATATTCTATATAACGATCTTTAGCAGATCCGAAATATCTGCCAGCTCATAATCCGCATCATGATCCCTTGTGCCTGAGACGTCTCCATATCGAGCAAAAGCTGTTTTCATTCCGATAGCCTTTGCGCCGACGATATCACGTTCGGGCCAATCACCGACCATCAGAGTTTCGCCGGCCTGCACACCAAGCTTATCCAATGCCATGCGGAATGGCTTCTCCGAAGGTTTGCGTTCTCCGGTATCATCAAAGGTTACGGCAACATCAAAAAAGTGATGAAAATTGATGTAGCATAAACGCAGCCATGCCTCACGGCTTGGTGCATCAGTAAGTACTGCGAGCCTGATGCCGCGGCGAATAAGCTCCATCAATGTCGCCGTGACATGAGGGTAGGGCTTGAGCGCTGCCTCACGAGCACGGCGGTATGCTATAATACCTGAGGCGAGGACGCGATGATTGATCTTTTGAAAAATATCAAAGATCAGATCGTCAAATACCTGTTGGTATTCCATACCCCGCTCTTTATAGATAACGTCGATACGCTCACGAATCTCAAAGGGTTCGAGTTCTAACCCGGCATCTACCATGGCATCGATAGCAGCGTCGATTGCGCTTCGTTTCATTGCCATAAAATCGACGAGTGTATTATCGAGATCGAAAACTACAGCTTTAATCATTGGTACTCAGTTCATTTATTACGGAATTGCCCCTAATCTACCGGCTCAAAATTACGTCTGTTTTTCATAAATTTTCTCAGGCATTAAAGAAGCGATAATTTCAATCACATGGATCACTTTCGCTTTGGAATTTGCTTCACGAACCCCTTTTATCAATTGCATCAGACATCCGGCATTTGCAGTGGCAATAATAGCCGGTACTCTTTTTTTGATGATTCTCATTTTTCTTTCTAACAATGCTTCGCCCATTTCAGGCTGTTCGATATTATATGTTCCGGCGCTGCCGCAGCAAATATCATTTTCCTCGAATGCAAATACATCGGCATTATGAATGAGCTTCAGAAGTGCAAGCGGGGCTTCCTTTATCTGTTGTCCGTGATATAAGTGGCAGGGCGCCTGATAGCCAACCATAGTTTTTTCAGCAAAGTGCAAATTCATTTGCAATAAGTCATCTTCATGAAATTCCATCAGAAATTCAGAAATGTCCCGCATTCTCTTTCTGACATTCAGTGCTCGTTGGTAATCTGGCGTTTCTTCGAAGTGCTTCGAATAATCTTTGAGCATCGCTCCACATCCGGCGATATTGGAAATGTAATAATTCACGGGAGATGATTCGAGCATTGAAATAACATTCAGCGCAAGTTCTCGCAGGCGATCACCAAATCCAGAATGGGATGCAAGTGCACCGCAGCATGTGATTTCTGGAATTATATGCACATCATATCCGAGATAATTCAGAACTTTGATCGTTGCGTCATTTATTTGCGAAGTAAAAAGATCGCCGATACAGCCGATGAGCAGACCAACAGAACCGTGTTTGATTGTTTGTGTCGGATAAATCACAGGACGTTTTTTGGGGAATGGAATATCGTCCTTTAATAACTGAAGTGACAAAGCAAACTTCTTAAATGGAAAGTTTTTAAGGTCGAAAGTTTTTTCAAACAGCCGTATAAATCTGCTTTTGGAGATAATGGCAAGAGGATATTGTAATGCGCGAATTAAATTCGGGGAACCGAGAAGTTTTGTATAAATAAATCCTCGAAGCCAATTAGGTTTTGTAGAATCCGTAATGATCTCTCTGGACTGCTCCATAAGAATGCCGAACTGAACTCCTGAGGGGCATGCTGTTTCGCAGGATCGGCAGACAACGCAAGAGGATTGATGTTGAATAAACAATTCGTCAGTATGGGTGATGCGCTCCTCCTCGAGCGCCTTCATCAGATAAATTCTGCCGCGGGGACTGGACATTTCCTCGCCTGTTTCAAGATATGTTGGACATGTCTCCAAACACAATCCGCAATGGATGCAGGCTTGCAGTTTCTCCGAACGGCCCGGGAACGCCATTAATTGAAGTGTTTCACTCACGATCTATACAAGCACTCCTTCCGGATCAAATACTCCTTGTACTTTAAGTAACAATTCTTTTGCCAGATGAGAAAGAGTTTTTCCCCGTTCTTTATCTCGCAGACTGATTAATTCTTTTATTGTATCAGCCCATTTTTGCTCATGAAGTTCTTGAATTATCATATGAGTTGACCTCAATCGATCAATATCAATAGAGATGTCTTCTTTATATCCCGAAAATTCCACAAGAAGCTTACCGCTATATTCTTCAAGACAAGTAGGCCGAAGGTTCAAAATTGTTTCGCGGTTTTCAGATGAAGCAAGGAAGCGAAAAAACATCTCAGGTAACGGCTGAATCTTCATGGTAAGATCAAGAATAATTCCAAAACGACCTCGTGAGCCGCAGAATGCACGATGAATATCATAGCCCGCCACTGATTTCACAACACGTGACCCGCTCTTAAATATTTCGCCGCTTATCGTACAAAATGTGCCGCCAAGAATGGTTGTTCGCAATGCTCCGCAATTTAAAGCGCGAGGATGGAAATGATCAGCAGCAACTGCTGCGCCGAGTGTCATTTCTAACGATTCAGAAGCGACTAATGTGGGGAGCCATTGTCCCTTCAAAGCAAGTACTTTTTGTAATTCACCAAGGATGATACCCGGTTGAACAGAGATGATCATTTCCTGAGGTTCATAAATCAGAACACGATTTAACTTTGAAANNGAAACCGTCTCGCTTTTTGCATCATTTTGCTCCCCGCCTGTTATATGAAGCGGTGCTTTGCCTCGATTGCGAAGAAATTCTATAACATCATTATTCGAATTTGGAAAGAATGGCATCAGACTTCTATAATGATCGGATGAGGAAGTTTACTCAGAGCAAGTTGCCCGCAGGCAGCTTCAATATCTTCACCGGAACTTGAACGTACCATAACATGTACTCCCTCACTCTTGAGCACTGCATTGAAATGAAGGAAGTTCTCCTTCGTGGTAGGGTGAAGGTCAGCGCCAATTCCAATTGGATTTGTAAAATCAATTTGGTGGAATGGGATAACATTCACTTTGCTTGGCAGCCGCCGTGCGATCTTTGCGAGGCGCCGGGCGTCTGCATCACTATCATTAAGTCCTTCGGAGAGAATATATTCATACGTGACGGGAATGCCCGTTACTTTATAATATTCATCCATTGCTTCCAAAAGTTCTTTGATCGGATGAGCGCGATTGATAGGCATGAGTTTCGAGCGAAGTTCATCAGTTGTTGCATGAAGACTGAGCGCAAGTTTGATGCCGAGTTTCTCATGAGCAAATTTTCTTATCTCATCAGGCAAACCACTTGTCGAAACAGTTATTCGTTTTGCACCAATGATTTCAAATTCGGGATCTGTAAGAATACGAAGTGAACGTATGACATTATCATAATTGAGCATCGGCTCGCCCATGCCCATATAGACAACGTTCGTAATCCGTTCTCCAGTCAATCGTTCAACTTCGAAATATTGCTGAATAATTTCGGCAGCAGTTAGATTGCGTTTTAATTTCATCGATCCGGTCGCGCAAAATTTACAATCGAGCGGGCAGCCGACTTGCGTTGATAGACAAAGGGTCTTCCGACGTGACTCCCCCTTAGCATCGCGCATCTCACTTGGGATGAGAACGGATTCGATTTGGTTACCATCACAAAGCTCAAATAGAAATTTGATCGTACCGTCAGCGCTGAGAGATTTATCGGCAAGTTTCAGTTTGCCGATAGTGAAATTTCTTTCTAAGAGATTTCGCAAATCAGCAGGAAGCTGAGTCATCTCGGAAAATCTCTTTGCGCGCCGTGCATAAAGCCAGTTGTAAATTTGCTTTGCTCTGTATGCCGGAATATCTCCAAATTTGTCTTGAATGGCAGTGTGGATCTCTGGCTGAGTCAATCCAAGCAGATCATTTCCTTGTTTTTTTAGTGCGCGATTCATTTATGAATAAATTCCGTTTCTTGTATCAATATGAACACAAAGAATACCGAACAAATTACGTTTGCTCCGATCTTTACGTTTCGCAA
>PLXB01000332.1 GCA_003151215.1 Ignavibacteriota bacterium | reverse complement strand
TGATACACGATTTCCTGAATATCGGCGGCATCTTTGCTTGAGGCGCGGTGGATCGCTGCTTCGACGCGGTCTTTCGGCATATTCACGCCTTTGGCATTCGTAATAGCCGTGCGCAAACGAGGGTTTGATTCCGGGTCCGGTCCGCCAAGTTTGACAGCAACAGCGATTTCCTTGCCGAGTTTGGTAAACGCCTTGGACATTTTGTCCCAGCGCTTCATCTTGCGTACTTTGCGAAATTCGAATGCTCTGCCCATAGTATCTTGTATTTGTGAGAAGGTCAGGTAACAATTATAAGGCAATAGTAGCTCCGACTTTAGTCGGAGCCGAGCCTACCATAGCCTATGAAATCCTTCATGCGCCTCTTTCTGATGAACCAATCCATTCTCTGAAATCAAAGCTTCCGGAGTATAACCACTCCGAACTCTCACGATCAGAATTGAATCACCTTCGATTCGGTAATCTATTCTCCAGCTTTTTATTGCCATCATATATTCACCATCCTTTTCTTTGAATATGCGTCGTGATGGATGCGGAAAAGGATCATATTCTAAAACTTTTTTTGCAGTGGGTAATAGATCGATATGATAATATTGATTCAGCCATTCCAATTGTTTTAAGGCAATATCATCGATATGAAAAATCCACGGCTCTTTTGCATCTTCCATACTTATCGTTTCATCCAGCCACCCTGCTTTGGCATCAGCGAATGCTTCGGCATAAGGGAGATAGGGTTTAATATCGAAGATCGGAGTTTTATCTAAGATATCAACTCCATCGACAAAAATATTTCTTCCGTCAATTTCAAGTAATGTGACCAGAGAAAGTCCTATTGGATTCGGACGGTGCGGCGACCGCGTCGCAAATACTCCTCGCTTCGTTCGATCAGCGCGAGGTGGAAGGACTTTTGGTTTCCAGTTCGCATTGCGATCGAATTGGTAGATCAGCCATATCTTCTCGAACCCATCAAGATCTTCCAATGCCTGTTCGAAATTCTGACCAGGCTCAAGAATGATCTTTCCTGACGAGCCTCCGCCCACATGATCAGGCTGGCGCGGAGCATCGACACGGTCGGTAAACGGCGTGCGAATGATGCCGATGGGCTGTAAGATTAGCGGTTGTAAATCCATAAGAAAATAATTTTCCTGGCACGTGAGGCAAGAGAAACGGGTTTTTCTACCTCACAATTATATGCTATGCTCAAAAAGATAGAAAGATTCATTAATCTTTTCACCTCATTAAAAGTCCAGAAGGTAAAAACCGTGCGCGGAATTCCTGATGCACAGTTTTATAAGCCGTATTTCAGTCCCTGGCTGGGTTATGGCGAGTTCAAACCTTTTGTCGAAGCCGCGGAGAAATATACACTCGTTACGGCCGATAGATGCTATGTGCTTTTTACTCTCGGAAAACAAGCGCTCAAATTAGGCGGCGAGTTCTGGGAATGCGGAGTCTATAAAGGCGGAACGGCGATCCTGCTTGCAAAAGTGATCGCCGAGTATGGCAAGACAAGCGGCACCAAGCTTCATCTCTTCGACACATTCGAAGGCATGCCCGATGTGAATGCACAAAAGGACTGGCATAAATCCGGTGACTTCAAAGATACGAGCGAAGAAGCTGTTCGCGCCAGAGTCGGCAATTTTGATCTCGTGGTTACGCATAAAGGATTCATCCCTCAGACATTTAACGAGCTGGAAGGTTCGACAATTTCTTTTGCTCATATTGATGTCGATATTTATCAGTCTATTCTCGATTCTCTGAACTTCATCTATCCTCGCCTAATGTCCGGCGGTTTCATTGTCTTCGATGATTACGGTTTCCCAACCTGCCCGGGAGCCAGACAAGCAGTCGATGAATTTTTCTCCGGCAAACCCGAGCAGCCTCTTGCTATGCCATCAGGCCAGGCAGTAGTTTTTAAGAGTTAAGAGATTTTTTAGATTAAGATGGATTTGGAATTCCATCGCAAAAAATCTTTTTAATCTCTTAAAATGAAGGTTCAGACAACTAATATTTCACTCCGCATCCATACGGCTGTGTGCTCGTCGTTTCTATTTCTTTTCCTGCAAGAAGGGTGTCAAGTGATTTCAGCACGTAATTTGTTTTGGCGTTCTTCCCTCCATCGGTGGAGCGGTCATCATCAATGGCGCCTTGGTAGCGGAGGATTCCTTTTTGATCGATGATAAAATAATGCGGCGTCGTCTTCGCGCCGTATAGATGTCCGACCGTTCTGTCTTCATCCATTAAATTATTAGTGGCTTTAGAATGCCATTTGGCAAGAATCTCCTTACTCTTTTCCGCATTGTATGCCTCCGGATTATCCGGGCGTGTTGAATTAATTGTCAGCCAGATCACTCCCATCTTCGTATAATATTGCTGCATCGAAGGAATATGTCCGTTCTGATAATGCCCTTGTACAAACGGACAACCTTCGTTGATCCATTCAAGGACAACGATCTTGCCTTTATAATTGGAGAGTTTCACTGCTTTGCCATCGAGATCATGAAGCGTAAAATCCGGTGCGGATCTGCCGATATTCGGCGGAGTAGCGAATACGATGGCGGGGGCGAAGAAAGTGAGGATAGCCAAAAAGAGCGTAATTTTATTCATGGTCTTGTAAAAAAATTAATAATAGCCGCTGAGTTAATACGGATAGTTGGGAATCATGTTTCTTCATTTCCTTATTGTTCCGCGACCGGAAAATTCACTTCGTATCCGGTCGGGCTGATAATGACCAATCCCTTGATAGCTGTTAACGTAGAATCCTTGCTTTCCGGAGTAAGTGTCATTGTAATTCCTGCATCGCTGATAATGATATTGGTATAATCAACAGTATATCCATCGATCACTTCCGGGAAAAAATCAGTGATCGTGCCGGGAGCCATTTCGAGGAATTTAATGAAAACTTCTAACTTGCCGGCCGTCCGGGTAACCGTCGTCCCGACTTTATCGAGATTAAATCCGCTTCCGGGCTGCGGAAGCCGTGCCGTCCAGCGGTCCAGGATTCTCTGATTTTCTTTTCGGTCATTGGCGTTGGCGGAATCGGCAATGAAGACGAGCGTTGCTTCTCCGGGCAAACATACTTCCTTGCATGCAAGCCATGTGAGTTTTACCTTGAATTGCGGAGCGGACTTCGCTCCGACCGGCGCTTTGATCGGAAGAAGAAACACCACTTCGGAATCGTAACCATACAGCGCTTCGCCTGCCGATAAATATTTATGCGGAGTCGGAAAGCGAAGATCTCCGGATGTATATCCATTAGCCTCCACGAGTTCGGCTGTCATCGGCAGACCGGCATCGCCGGGATTTTTCCAATACGCATGCCACTCGGGTTCGAGCTGCAATCTGATGCCAAGCGTAAACCCTTTGCCCGGTTGAATATTGCCGCAAACAAGCGAGATATGAGAGACGGGTTTGCCTTTATATATTTGCGCGGATGAAGACATTGCCACAAGGTGGATGAAAAAAAATATGAGAAAAAGCTGAAAAATATACCGGAGCATTACTGTTCTACGGAAAAGAGAAAGTCGGAATACTAAAAAAATCAATACTTACTTGATCACGGTCAATTGTTTCGTCACGGTCATGCTTCCGGCTTGAAGGCGGCAGAAATATTTCCCCGATTGCAATTTCGTCATATTCCAATCGATACTATGATCCCCTTTATCCAGAGTTTGCGAAATAAGGGAAGAGATCTTTTCACCGAGAAGATCATATATTTCTAATGTGACCGGTGCCCGATCGCGAAGATTAAAGCTGATCGTCGTTTTGCCGTGTGACGGATTCGGATAATTTTGCAAAAGAGAAATTTCACTTTGCGTATTTATTTCCGTGCTGACCGAAGAGATAGAAATAATAAATGCGCCGCTCACCGGTTTGCTCAGATCACGCCGGTTGCTGTCTCTATCGAATGGGATGCTGTTGCTCGTATTACCGATCGGCTCTTGCGGAGATGGCGGAAGTCCGCTCCAGGAGAAATCGGGGATCGGAAAAGTTTTTGCGATCGTAAAGACAACACTGCCCGGTGTCGGATGAAAATCGCCGGAAGCAGCGTTGATAAAATCCGGTTCAGCAGCATTGATTAGATTATCGGTGCCCAGTTGTATCTGATTGCATGACGGATTATTCGGTCCGCATCCTGAACTCGCGGTGATGCCAAGATCTTTATCGGGCTTGCCGTTCCAGATGATATTTCCTTTGATCTCAAGGTTATCGTCGGCATAGGCGGGCTTCGGGCAGGCAGCATTCACGGCGATCTTCGTTACCGGCCCGGCAATAGAAAAATGTGACGATGCCGTTGCTGAGTCGGCAGTATTACTGAAAATATTATTATAAATAAAAATATTTTTATTCGGGATCGGAGCGCTATCGCTATCGGCAAAATCATAATAGACAGTACCCCATGCCCCGGAATCCAGTCGCTGCTGGCACGTTTGCTTATCGATTGAACATGCACGGCGCGCAAGATTAAGGGTAATAAGAGAATTGTTCAGGCCTGTTTGATATAACGTATTATGCGCAAAGAGGATGTTATATCCGCCGCAGCAGGAAAAACCCGCACTTAGTGTATGATCGATAATATTATTAAAAGATTTTACGTCATAGGTATCATAATGTACCCACGGCATTACCATATTATCCAGGCCGTTGGATGTATCGTGAGTCGAACAGACGATCCCGCCTCCGCCGGCATAACGGATCGTATTTTCTTCGATACTAAAATATGCCGTGCCTGCGCTTAAAAATACTCCGTTTCCCCCGAAGTTATGGAGATAGGACTGCTTGATATGCCCGTATTGCGATGCAAATATATTGACGGCGTCTCCGGTGGGGCGCGCTAATTCGCATCGCTCGATATACGTATGCTGGCATTGATAAATGCTCGCTCCATAGACTGCCGTATCTGCCGTCGTAGAATCCGAAGCGAAAAACTGGCAGCTGCGAAGAAGAAGATGATCGCAGGATCTGAATGTCGAAACATACGATGACTGCGATGCCGTCACGCGAATGCCGATCATATAAAAGTAATAACAGACTGCCACATCGACGGATGGAAAAATAACCGAGCCGCTGTCATCGGAAGCCTGAATGATCACCGGAAAATCCGCCGTGCCCCAGACCGATTGGAATTGCGACGGAACGTCATCGGGCGAAAAGCTGCCCGGCGCGATAAGAATACGGTAACCCGTATTTGTCAGCGTTTGATTTTGCGGAAGAAATGCCCATGCATACCGGACGGTCTTCAACGCCAGCGCGCGAGTCGAACCCCTGGAGGGTCCGTCAGTTCCATGCGCCGGATCGACCCATATATCCCTCAGCGTCGGAGTGCCGATATCGTAATTATCATCTGCCCTCGCCGAACGGGAGGCAAAAACCGAAAGAATACTAAGCGCTATATATACTACGCGTGTGCTGATCATCTTCATCGTTTTTTCTGTGCTTTATCTGTGAGACTTTCATAGGAGTTCTTAATGCTTAACGAAGAACTTCGAAGCCCGCCGTGGCTATTGGAATATGGCGGGTTTAAAAATACGGATATTTGGGGAGAATAGTTCGGCTTTACTTTTCTTTAAATGATTCTTTGATCAGTAGCAAATGAGGTTCGATTTTCAGTGTTTTGGCAAGTTTCTCAATTATATCAACCGAAACACTAAACTCAAAACGTTCAATTCTGCCGACGTATGCGCGATCCACCTCAGAATCGAGTGCAAGATCTTCTTGAGAAATGCCTGATTTAGCTCGAAAACCACGAATGTTATCCCCTACTATTTTGCGAAGTTTCATTACGGCAAATATGCCGCAATGGAATTGAGGAATCAACGGTATAAAGAGATTATCTCCAGTAGCTGGTGTTATGATAGGGTATTAACTTCTGCCTTAAGATTTAATGGAAATAATCTGCTACTTTTCGGCATCTCAGTTGTCTTTTAAAAACATGCGAAACTTCATTATCATAGGAATTCTCTGTGCCCTCGCCCCGGCTGCTTTCGCCCAAGCTGCCGATCCGAACGCTATTGATCTTAGCGGAAAAATGGATACGATTGCAAAGTGGACTAACGACTACGACATTTTAGGCAATCTCAACGTAGGTTTACAGAACCCAGACCAATGGGAGGATTTCGAAATTTTTATCGCGCCCGATGCAGGAGGTTATAATATTGGAAGAATGCGTTTCGGCGGACCCTTAATTTTTGATTCAATAAATAACCCTGCAGTTTATGAACTGCCCACATCCTGCGCAGATTTCGATGGAGATGGAATTAAAGATTTAATCGTCGATAATGGTTGGTTTCATAAAGGCAGAAATACTTTTCCTTACTACGATTCTTTATCAAATATAACTTTACGGTATCACGATTTCGATCCGACATTGATCGGTGCTATAGATTATGATGGAGATGGCTTTACTGATTTGCTGCTACTAGGCAACGATCTTGTTCACTCATACATTCTGTTTTATAAAGGAGGAAAAGATTTTGGCACGAAACCTGTAAACTACGCGACAGATTCTATAGCAATTCCGCCGTCCAATTACTATACTACTTTAGCGAAATTTGTTCCTAACAGACTGCCAATGATCGTTCTTGCTTGGGGAAAGAAGATATTACTGATTAGAAATGATGCCGATTTTACGCATGATACGGTTGAACTCATAAGCGATACTTCTGCCAATGGTATAACAATTACTAATATCTATTCCATGGACATCACCGGAGATGGTATCGCGGATCTACTTGTATCCGATGGTTTCAATATTTATATTTTCAAAGGTGGCGATGACTTTGGAACATACCAGCTTACTCGAGAACATGCATTTTATCGAATCAAGTCACCTCGCCTTTTAGATTTCGGGAATTATGGATTTTTACAAAAATTTGGCGAAGATATACATGCTTGCGGCGATCTTACAGGTTCAGGAATCCCTTATGTTTGCATTGGCGCAGAAATAAATGAAGCAAGTCTTTATAAAGGGTATGAATTTTTTTATGCGGGTGGAAAAGCTTTGGATTCTCTTTTTGATGCTTCATTGGGATATGTAAATCAAGGTCCACTTTTTGAAGATACGCTTCACAGAATAAATAGTTTGGGACGAACGGCGGGTTTGGTAATAAATGGCAATGCAAACGGAGGCTTCGATAATGATTTGCTTTTATTCAAAGACTGTGATAAAATTCCGCATACTACCAATCCGCAGATGGGTACTGAGGCTCTTACTCCAAATGAAGGATTTGAAGCGATCAGTTATCCTGCAATAGCAAATAGATTTGTAAAAGTTTTTATAACCTCTCCGACTACTGAAAAGAGCGTGATCGAAATTTTCGATCTTCTGGGCAGAAAGATGGATCGGCATGAAGTAATGCTCGATCGGGGAAATAATACGGAGTATTATGATACATCGTTATTTGCCGAAGGTACTTATATTGTTCGCATCGATTCGGAAGGCAAAAAATGCTCTTCAAAATTTATTATCCGTCGCTAAAAAATTTTCACTTATTCCTACACTTCACCATGAAAAAGATTCTTACAGTCCTTTTTATTTTGCAGGCAGGGTTGAACGCAGTTGATGCACAGACGAATCCCGATACGCTCAAAGCAGTTGTGCCATATTCGGTATTCCCAATTGGAGCAATGCGTTATAGCGATGGCACCGATACGCTTACTAAAATGTATGGCATGAACTTTCATTGGTATGGATTCCCCAATGGAAATACCGATACGACCCTTGCAGTCCATCACTGGCCTGATAATCCGGGTACCGTCACTCCTATTGCCGATCCGTTTTATTGGGATACAACATCGACAAGCAAGCCGACTTATTCCGATCTTAACTCATTGCTGCAGAACGCAGCCTATAGTAACGACATCCGCGTTTGGCTGCCTGGCACGAGCGGGATAACGTCTGAGTATAATTATGCATGGAATTATAGAAAGGGCAGTTTGCAAACAACGCCAGAGTGGCTTATCAAGACAGATAGTGTGAATTACGGTGATACTGTTCTCAGCGATCTTGGAAATGCCCAAACTGATCCTTTTGTCGGAGACGGCTATGCAGGTGTTACACCAGATAAAAAACATATCTATACATTTTCGTATGATTTTGTCTTATTCTTTTCGAATTTAGACCTTGGTGCCGTAGGCAATACTGATTCGCTCTACAGCCTTGAATTCTGGGTAAAACCTGCTAATAGCGGGACATACTCACTTAGAACAACACAACTTATTACAAAAGGACTTTATAATAGTACGCTTCAAATTGCCAAAACACAGCCGACCGGTCATGTCTTTCATGCAGATAGCCTTTTTAAATGGTTCGATAAACCGGTAAGGCAGACAAACCTATACAAACTCCTCCGCACAGTTCTTAATTTACGTGAAGACTATTCCTATAATAGCGATTCGACGGTAAGTGCGGCACCGCAAGTAGATGTCCGGCTTCGCTCGTATAAAAGAATCCCGATATTTGTGCGCGGCCTCCGCATCCGTGATTGGAGAGCACAGCGGCTGCTCGGCGGTTTTGCAGATTCGGCATTGAAGTTTGCCATTTCACAGTTGCTTACTCAGCCAGCGAGTAAGGCTTTTAAATCCTGGGCTATCGGGAATGAGAATGTATATAAAGATTTTCATTCATGGGCTTATGTAAATAATCTTCTTACTCACAATGGCGCATCGCCTGCTGATATACTGTCGCCGCCTTGGAATCAGAATGATGTATTCATGCGGATATTAAGGGATCAGACAGAATCCGGAGGCAGCGGTCAGTCAGGAATTATTTGGGAGGAGCAATCAGTATTTAATGTCCCATGGGTCTTTAGAGGCACAAATTCATATCTGCCAAATAATTTGTACGTAGTGAGACCGAGCTCTATTACCGCTTTGAGGTACGCCGCTGGCTCTCGTCCTCTTCCTGGCGGGCTCACCTCCGATTCGGCAAATCTGTTTAAGAACGCTGTCTATGTCTTAAATGATTATACTCAATTCACAAACGAGACGCAAAATAATATTCTCGGCTATTCTTCTGAAGCAAACGGAGGCGGCGCTGGCGATTACCAATCTGTTTTAGGCAACGCCCGCAGTGCTTATGAACTTGACCCGACGCATCCGATCCCTTATTATTTAATGGCGCCGACTATTGTAACGCCTTGGAGTTTTCCCAAATGGTCTATTGATTCTTTGTTTTTGACACGAAGAGATTCCCTATTTTTCTATTTAAGAGACTCACTGTCTAAATCGCCTGGGCTCGCATGGGCAATGGCTGATACACAGGCCGGGTTATGGGGGGATAGCGTGTATTATTTTATTCTCACAGCGGGAAGTTTTAACGGAATGGGGAAAGTGACGAAGATCGTGCCTTAGGGGAAGTCCGAAGTCTGGAGTCCGGTGTCCGAAGTCGGAGAAGGAAAGTAAAATTAAGCTCAAGGGAACCAGGTGCCCGTAGTTTTCTTTGTAGTATTTATGAATGAGATCATTTTTTTAGTCGAAGACGCTATTGAAGGCGGATATAATGCACGTGCATTGGGAGTCTCTATCTTCACGCAGGCGGAGACTTTAGAAGAGCTCCGGCATAATGTGCGGGAAGCAGTCGAATGCTTTTACGGAGACGAAACAGCTCCGAAAATTATTCGGCTCCATTTTGTCCGCGAAGAAACTCTCGCTGCATGAAAATACGGCGGGATATATCCGGCGCTGAACTAAGCAAAGCAGTTAAGAAACTTGGTTATGAATTGGTCCGGCAAAAAGGCAGCCATATCTATATGACGACGGCTCAAAAGGGCGAACATCATATTGCGATCCCACTTCACAACCCGCTCAAGATCGGAACCTTGTCCTCGATTCTTGGCGACATCGCAGAACATTTTGGCTTGAGCAAAGAAGAAGTTGTGAATGAACTATTCTTTTAATCAACTTCTCGGTTCTTCTTACTCTTACCTGTAAACAGCCAACTACTTTCCCACCATGATCATCTTATTCCAGAGTCTGCCGCCGGAAGCAGTTTCGAGGACATAGTAAAAGACTCCTGCAGAAACGGGTATGCCGTTATTATCGGTACCATCCCAGAAGGCATCCTGCTCTCCGACCGATTGCTGAATATGATCTACAAGCATGCGAACGGGCGCACCGGAGGTAGAATAAATTTTCAGCGTAACCTGATCGGCATCGGGTAATTCATAACGGATGCGTACGCTGCCGACTTTCGACTGGCCGACGAAGAAAGGATTCGGGAAACTCTGATCCAGCCGAAGCCCGGATAAAGCTGTGCCGTAATGGACTTCGACAACATTCGATAAATGCGACGATCCATCGAGATCGATCTCGTTAAGCCGGTAGATATAATCTCCGTCAACATGCGACGTATCGAAGTAACTATAGGAGATCGGAGTATTGGAATTTCCTGCTCCTGCCTGAAAATAAATATCTTCGAACGCCTGGTAATTATAACTTCTTTCCACCCAGAATCCGGAATTATTGACTTCGCTATCGGTTTTCCAATCGAGTTTCGTGCCTGAGGATGTTTTTGTCGCAACAAGTCCCTCTAATTCGACGGGCAGAATATTCACGTTGCCTTCCCAAATACTTCTTCCATGCGTTCCGACACGAATCGTCACTTTATTGGCATGTACCTGTACATCCCAGCATGGCGAAAGCCCTAATCCCGAACCGGCAATTGACCATGTCGTTCCGCCGTCGCGAGTATAATAAATGCCATTATCTGTTGCAGCATACCAAACCGTTGAAGGGCTTGTCGAATCGAGCGCAACGCAATTAACGGGTACACCGGGAAGAATCTTACCGTTAGTACCGGAAACATTTGTCCAGGTTGTTCCGGAATTTTTTGTCACCATGACGCGCGGCGAGCTTGTGCCATAGACTTCGAACGCTGCCAGCGCAAACGTTTGATCGGTGGGGCTGCAGACGATCGAGCGAACCGTCCCTCCCGGCAAACCGGAAGATTTATCAGACCAGTTCGTGCCGCTGTTAGTCGTGAGTTGAATTTTTCCGCCTTCAAGTCCTGCCCAGCAATATTGAGAGTTCGCAGGTGAAAGGCCGAGAGATTCTATAAAATACGTATTACCGTTATAGACGAATGTTGTGGAGATCGGATTCCATGTTGAGCCGCTATTGACAGTCTGCCAGACACGCTGCCTTCCGGTAAAAAGTGTCGTATTTGTTTTCGGCGCCATGGCAAATGGGGTTTCCCAATCGGATGGTTCATAACTGCCGCTGCTTTGCTGGAATGCCTGGGCGTCGATCGAGCTGAAGTTGTTGCCGCCATCGGTCGATTTAAAAAGACTGCCGAACGGCTCTTCGGTATATACTGTGTTCTCATTTGTAGGATCGACAATGGGCTGAAAGCCGTCTCCGCCGAAAATAAATGCAGGGTTTTGACCGGAAACAACTCTCCAGATGCCCTGGTCTTGTGCGCCGCCATAGGTCTTCAGATAATCTTTCGCATCCAGGCCGATATGGTAGAAGCGCATGGTTTGCATTCCCGTTGAGCGATAACTCCATGTCTGACCTGCATCGATGGAGCGATAGACTCCGCCATCGGTGCCGATATATACCTTTCGGGTATTGGTGGGATCGAGGGCAATGGATTGATTATCGACATGGACATTCGTATTGCCGGAGTAATCGCTATACACAGTCCAGTTGCTGCCGCTGTTAAAAGAGTAATATGCTTCGACTCCGCCGATATAAAGCGTATCGTTGATATTTGTCGTCGGCGCTATGGCAAGATAGAGATCATACCATCCCTGAGCGCCGTTGCCCTGTGGATTAAAAAGTGTTGACGGAACGGAAACATTATTAAACGTAACACCGGAGTTTACCGATTTCCATAATCCTGCATTCGAAAGATCGCCGGAAGGATTTGCCATCAGGCAATAAATTTTTGTTTTATCATCGGAAGGAATTGCCAGTGCGGCTTTGCCGATATTATTTCCTGCCGGCAAACCTCCAGCGGAAATTTTGATCCACGTTGCTCCGTCATCGAGCGATTTATAGATCCCGCATTCGGTAGAAGAGTTTGCAAAAGAAGGCGGCTGATTGCCTTCGACTAAATACATCAGCAGTTTTCCGGCGATCACCTGAGCAGCAGCAATATCCCAGATCACGCCATCGGCATTTTTCGTTGCAGGAAAAACTTTTGCAAAGGTCGTTCCGCCATCGGTGGAGCGGTATAATCCCTTATTGCCGTCGTAACGGCATGCGAAAACGATCTTGGAATTAGTCGGATCAACGAGCACTTTATTCACCGTTGCAGGCAAGGTCAATGTTGCCAAATGGCTCCATGTGGCTCCGGCATCCGTGGATTTATAAAGACCCGTGCCGGGTAAACCGTCCGTTGCAATGGAAGGATCGCCCGAGCCGACATATATGGTAGTCGGAGAAGAGGGATCGACTGCGATCGAAGAAACGGCAAGATCGGGAAGAACAAGATCGGTCAGCGCAGTCCATGAAGAGCCGGCATTCGTTGTTTTCCATACGCCGCCTGCCGCGCCTCCTGCATAGATCGTGTTGCCATCGGTCGGATCAAATGCCATTGCCTTTGTGCAGCCGGCAGTATTGATCGGCCCGACATTTGTCCAGGCACTTGCAAAGACAGGAAGCTGGCTTCCTGCAACTTTATCGGATGTCATTGCATCGCGAAGAATATCGGCTTTGGATTGTTCAAAGGCTTCCAGGCGTGCCTCGCGATTATCGACGCCCTCAAATCCTGCATAGTGCTTCAGTTCAAAGAGCATGCGCGCAAAAGGTTTTGTGCGCCGGATCGATTCGGGAAGGGAATTGATCCCTTTATAGATCCCGACTTCGCGCGAAACCGTGACAGGATTTATCAGCGCTTCCTCTTCGAGTTGCTGCGCAAAAGAGTCATAAGAAAAACAACTGATATGTATGAAAACCGAAAAGGCAACTAATCTGTAAAAACGTGACATAATTATTCCTTATGATCTGTTATATGATAAGCAAAAATCACCTAAACCAGACGGGGGCAGCTTATTGTAAATTCAATAATCCCGTAATCAGTTTCAGTAAAAACGATAGATACAGGCTTTATCCTTCGTGTTTCAGCAAAAATTACTTTTGCTGACTGAATTTTGCTGTGGCCGAACTATCATTCTAAAACTGTATGCCAATACCCAAAAAACCATCTCTGCGCGACGAACAGCCATCCTTCGGCGAAGCCTTTATCCCAACCGAAGCAAGCGAGCGCTTTGCTCCGCTTGCCGAACGTATGCGTCCGAAAACGATTTCGGAAATTGTCGGGCAAAAACATTTGATTGGCGAAGGTAAGCCGCTGGAGCAGATGTTCCGCTCCGGCAATGCACATTCGATGATCCTTTGGGGTCCACCCGGAACAGGAAAGACGACGATTGCCAGAGCATTAGCGCAAAAAGCAGGCGGAGCATTTTTTGCGCTATCGGCAGTATCGAGCGGAGTGAAAGATCTGCGTGATGTGATTTCCGAAGCCAAGCGCGCTAATGTCCGCACAAAAAAGCGCAGTATTCTTTTCATCGATGAAATTCATCGCTTTTCAAAATCACAGCAGGATGCACTGCTCGGCGCTGTCGAAGACGGAACGATCACGCTCGTCGGCGCAACGACAGAAAATCCTTCCTTCGAAGTAATTTCTCCTCTTCTTTCGCGCGCAAGAGTCTATGTCCTTGAATCGCTCGACGAAAAAGATCTTGAAGAAGTGTTGCAAAGAGCATTAACGCATGATGAAGAATTAAAGCAATTAAAAATAATTTTTGATGCCGATGCGAAGAATGCGCTTTTCGCACTATCCGGCGGCGATGTGCGCAAGATGCTTTCTGCATTAGAGCTTGCAGTATCCTTAGGCTCGGTAGAGACGCGCCATGGCGCGTCTCTACAGGAGATTAATCTCACTCAGGAAATTATCGAAAATGCTTTCGGTAAAAAATCGTCGCGCTACGATAAAGGCGGCGAAATGCATTATGATGTCATCAGCGCCTTCATCAAATCCAT
>PLXB01000076.1 GCA_003151215.1 Ignavibacteriota bacterium | reverse complement strand
AAGCTCATCGAGAAGAGCTTCTTCGTTGTATATCGGCATCACGACTGAGATCAAACCCATAGTGCTAAGTTCTGAGTGCTGAGTGTCAAGTGCTGAATGCTGAATATAAATGCAGGATCAAATTTCAAAATAAACAATCTTTCTCTGCTCATTTTACTTAAGGAACTCTGATTAAGTCTTTCGTTCCATGNNTGACGTTCTTGAAAATGACTTAATCAGAGCTTCCTTAGCACTTAGCACTCACTTACTTCTGTATAAAGTAAAAGCGCCTATCTTCGTTTCAGCAAAATAATTTGAATCAAGCCAGCGGCCCAATTCCTGAAAATCGTCTTTCAGGATTTCATGCCCTAATCTGCCACCGTAATACTGCCGAAAAGCCTCTGGCGCGTCACAAACAATGAAATATTTTGGGGTGGAACGCCTCATATCTGCGAGATATTCTGTCCGCCACTCTTTCTGGAACGGCTGCAATGAATCTAAAGCTCCGCGCATTGTGACTGCATGTAGAGTTTGAAATCGGCTTGCACTCAATAAACCTGCGCGGTATTGCGGATAACTATAAGGCCCGAACATTTGCACAATGTCATTCGGGCGCGTGTGCGCGCGGAGATAGTCGCCAACTTCCGTTTGCACCGCCCAGCCGAAATCGGAGGATGGTTCGTAGCGACCATAAGCTTCTTCGAGTGAATGAATTCGGCCATTCGCAATATCTAAAAGCACTCGCTCGATTGTATTTCCTCGAAATGTCTGTATCGAAAAAAAGACTGCAATGCACACGGGAAGGACAACGCGAATCGCCGACAATTTCCTGCTAAGAAGATCCGCTAAATATATCCAGCCAATAGCCGACATGAAAATAAACATCGTCATCGCGGGATGATAATGATAAACACTGTGCCGGTAAAGCATGATTAAGGATAAGACACTCGCCGCAAATAGTGCCGACCACAAATAAACCGCTGGCTTCTCTTTCTTCCACAAATAAAAAATTGCAATCGCAACGCCGATAATCGAAATCGCATAAAATCTTACCGGCTCCCAAAAGCTGAACGATGCGCCTACCCCGCCATATACTTTGAGATTGAAAAGTATTGCAGCATCCCAAAAATCTTTCAGGCCACCGAGCGGAGCATAGAGAAGAATAACAGCAACAGGCAATACCGAAGCGCCGATCACAAGTTTCCCAAATTGAGTATGCCGCCATTGTATTGGCGTGGCACCGCCGCTCGCTTGTTGTAGTGGCGGGGTTTCCCCGCCTGCCCGCGCTGACTGCTGAAACCGAGCCATAAACCACAAAGCAAAAATCGCAGCATAAGGCGCATAAGTTGGCCGAAAGAGAACTGCAATCGAGCATAAAATGCCAACGAGAAGCGGCTTCCTTCTATCCAGCGCAAGATAGAATGCTGCAAGCAGCACGATCGAAACATAAGTATCGCGTTCGCCCGACATCCAGAACCCTTGCTGCACATAATACAAACTTGCAAGAACAGCCGCAAGCATCCCGGCACGAATATCATAAAGCCGCTCGCCAATTTTTATTAACAAAAAACTTCCGATAAGCTGGACGAATATGTCAAAGATATGAAAGGCAAGCGGAGAGCGTCCGCTCACAAGAATTTGCAAAGCATGGATTGCCACGATTCCCAGAAAATTTTGATCCCAAGAGCCAATGTATGGCAAATGTCCTTTCAGCGCAAGGTCTGCCATATAGGTATAAAGGGCGTTATCGTTGTTGAAAGGATAAGTAAGAGTACACGAAAAAATAAGAGCGCAAAAAAATAGCGTCAAGACAATCCTCGTCCCATTGGTCCCTTGCGTCGTTTTAGCCCTATTTCTCCTCATCGTTCTTGTCTTTTTTAATTGTAATCGAAAGGAGAATAGAAACAAGCAAAACGAAAATCACAACACCCAGCGCGATAGTATTGCTAATCACGAAGCCCGGCCAGAAAGCCGGAACAATCATCTTTACTCCAATGAACCACAAAATCAGCCCAACTCCCTGTTTAACAAACCGGAACGCATCGTGCGCTTTCAGAAGAAGAAAATAAAGCGAACGCAGACCAAGCACAGCCAGAATATTCGAAGAATGAATTATGAACGGATCGCGTGTGACAGAAAAGATGGCTGGGATACTATCGACAGCGAAAACAACATCCATCACCTCGATAACTGCCACGACCAGAAAAAGAGGAGTCGCAATTCGCTTGCCAAGCTGTTTAACGAAAAAGCGGGTGCCGTGAAAATTATCCGAGATTGGAATGAGTCGAGAAATAATCCTCACTGTCGCGCTTTTTTTCGCGTCGAATTTATTCTCTCGCCCAAAGGCCATTACAAAACCGGTGTATATAACGATGGCGCCCAGTATATACNNGACCATGAAGAAAACGAAGAGGTTATCTATAGATAAAACCTTTTCGAGTGCGTAGCCCGTCAGGAACGCCTGCGCCTGCTCGGCTCCCACAAAATTAGAAATGCCAAGCGCAACGAGCAGCGAAAGCCCGATCCAGGTGATGCTCCATGCGAGGGCGCGTTGAATGGTCATAGAGATGAACCTGGATTATGCTGATTATTTATGATTACGGGATGAAATGCTATTTCTGCTATCGCTTTTAAAC
>PLXB01000400.1 GCA_003151215.1 Ignavibacteriota bacterium | reverse complement strand
GTTATTTCTTCGCCTGTTTTTTTGGATTGCTGCTTTATCTGACCATTATTTTTCTTAATCTCAGCAATAACAGGCTTAAAGGATGCTCCTACAAAAGAGGAAACATCCTTCATCATTTCTTTGAACTCGGGAACATTCTTTAGGAGGAGTTCAATACCGACTCTGGCTGCTAACATTATTTCTTCCTCTTAGCTTCTGCTTCTTCTATCGCTCGCTTTTCAGCTTCATGTTTAGAGGAACTAAGAGCTCCCTCTATGCAGCAAAGTTTAGCAACCTCACTATACGTTAAATGACATTGCGCTGGCAACATTCCTGTTGCCTGAAATACCATTAACTCTTCGCTATATTCTTTCGGGACGTATTTGCCCGCGATGTAGCCTTTTTGAGCGGGGGCGATGGCTTTGAAGGCTTTGAAGATTTTTTCGGCTCTTCGGACTTCTCGTCTCCACTCGTAAAAAAAAAATCGTTTTGTTTTTTGAAGAGCTTTACCTCTTCATCAGTCGGCATATATCCTTCGTCCAGATAATCAGACAAATAAGGCGCACCGCCAACGGGCTTAAAATTAAAATCCAGAGTTCTTTTAAGGAGAAGCGTATCGTGCTCAATACAAATACGCGAATCCTTTAAAAGATGCTGTATTTCCTTATCTGAATATTCTTTCTTCTGGTCAATGCGGGAGAGGACTTCATTTAAAGCCCTCTCCTTAATCTCATCTCTTTCAATCTTCAGAAAGAACGTTATCTTATCATAGGTTGAATATTTATGCCTACCTATTGCTACTATCATTATGTCAACTTGAAAAGCTGGATGATTTTTGGGTTTGTTACGCCAATATCAATGACGTCTGGCGTAGTTTCGTTCGAATTAAACTCAGCTTCACCCATGATTGTCAGCGTCATGTGACCCTGTTCATCACCATAATCAAAGACAGGAACGACTGAAACTGAACCTGCTGCGAAGTCAAATATCATTCCGCTTTGGCAAAGAATCTGAACTCTTGGCATTCCATACTCGTCCTGAATTGCCTGCAATACTTCGTTGGTCAAAGAAGATTGCATTGTTTCAATAGTCGCCGAGATACCGATTGAACCAGGCAACTCTAAATCGGCATAAGACTTTCTGTCGCCCATGATTTTGCAAGACAGCTCGACTTTGCAATTTTCCTGTGTCAGTAATCCTACATCGCCAACTCCACCGAATACGCCAGCAGCACCACCGATTGTGCATTGTTTGATTCCAGCAATTTGACGGTCTTGACGCTGATTCACCATCGGAGTCATTGAAGAGCCTGTTCCACCTGAACCTCCTGTTTGCGCCGAGCCGGAGTTCGTGCCAATCCATTGAGCTTGTAACGGAGTTACACCAGCCGTCCACTTCAATTCGATTTCGCTGAGGTTATTATCAACAGTTGCTTTGAACTGGAAGCCAGCAAGAGATGACCCTGTCGGAACTGTTGGGTCTGAACTCGGGTCATTGACAAGGTTCAGGTATTCCGAATGCGCATCGCGAAATACCACTTTAGCGCGAACGTTATTGGGTTCCTTGCAGAGTAAGTACCAATTATGTAACCGCGCAGGCGTGAACAAATGATCAGGCGCAGTGAGAACGACATCATAAAGATCGGTGTATTCTAAATCAAGAATACCCTTCTCTTTCTTTGATGTTAATGTCGCTGTGACTGCTTTGCGATAATAACCAAGTCTTACGGCTTCCGTAGCATGGTTAAGAGGAAAATTCTGGCGAGAAGCCACAATCTCTCTAATGATGTTGGCTGGCATATGACCAGCAGTCAAACCGTTATATAATGTCGACATGGTTTATTTTTCTCCTAATTGTTCAATAAAATCATTTACTGTTTCTAAAATATCTTGCTCGCTTATCTCATTTAAACAATCTGAATAATTTCCAGGCTTTGTGCATTTATCGTTCACACTAAAACCTAATTCCCTTCTATAATTACAAGGTCTCTGGCATTCTGAATTATGCACTTTTGAGCGTAAAACCCTGCATTTCACTTCGCCGAATCTCCTATATTGCCAGATGATACTCCAATCATCCGAGCCGCCCATCAGAGCTACAACAGGAGTTCCCAATGCAAGAGCGAAATGCAAGACTCCTGTGTCAACTGTCAATACAACCTGCGCGTCGTAAATACGTCTTATAAACTCTTCATAAGACAGTGTAGGCATTCCCCATAACCCTATCACTTCTACAAAATTTTCCGTCGAGAGCATTTGATACGTCTCTCTTACCATGCTATAAGCTCTGTTCCTTCCGTCTGAATACGGAGCGAAAAGAACACCGTCGTTTTTTCTTTCCTTTAATTCAGGTGCAAGATATTTCTTGAAATCAAATGTCTTTGGAACAGTGGTTTCAAGAATCTCAGCAAACTGTTCAAAGCGTGTAAGCGTAATGATGCCTTTTGTCTCAATTTCATGCTCAAGACAGAGTTTAGTCAAGCTGTAAATCGCTCCGAATTCTTCTTGCAGCCTATCAACCGTTCCTATCTTTTGAAAGCAGTCAAATTCGTTTACATATTCGCACCCTAATCGCTCATAGACCTCTTTCATAAAAGCCCGTCCATGAACCTGAATGCTGTATCCGTCCTGAATTTTCTGCCAGAGAATCGGCAAGAGACAGGTGTCGTCGCCAATTCCATTTTCCTGCAATAAAAGACAGATTCTTTTTTCGCTTCCTGAGCCTATTGTCTTAGTCAAATTTCAACGTCAATGAACAATTTGTAAAAACATAACTGAAAAATTTCATCATGACACTCTTCTCCTCATCCATCTGCGCTTCCACCGTTTTCTTAGTCTGCTTCTTGCCATTCTTTGATGATTCATTCATCCTGTCACCTGATAATTATTAAACTCTACCTGTAAATCAACGCGAGAGACGAAATAAGGATAAGGAAGCGTTATACCGTTACCGAAATACTTCAAAGGTGTATCATGGTCAATCGTCAACGTCCACTCCTTAACGGGAAAATAATAATGCTGAATATCTGGATTCATCCCTAATCCGCTTCCGTCGTCAGGTGTCTCTAAAAATCGCAGGCAATGTCTCACCATGTCATCTCTCATGCTCTCAACCGTCGTTCCAACTGCAAAATTTACAGTATCAGGAGCATAGATGATAAAGTATAAGTGTACCATCGCAAATCCGTCGAGGGTGAACAATTTCACCGTCTTAATCGGATAATCATATCGCCCGCCGAACACTCTTACACAAGGACACTGGTCTGGATTTGGCTTCTTCCCTTGAATCGCGTCCTCCATAACAGCGTCAATGCCTCTTAATGCTGTTACTAAACTTTTCCTGTCGTCCAAATCACTCGCCAAATTCAGATTTGCCAATATATCATTAATCGCAAAATTTGTCGGATTAGGCGGGTATCTATATTGGTCTAAAGTCGGCATCTATTGTAATCTGTCAAAGGCTTCAGTCACTTCTTTCACTATTTCGTCAGCCGTTTCTTGCCCCGCCGTCAGGAAAGGTCTTGGAACTACATTATTTTTAGGTATTCCGTAGCTTAATCCTTCAGCGATAGTGGCATGGGGTACTGGTTTTGCGCCGCTCTCATTATAGGATAGTGGGTCAACAGTTACCATTCGCAAATCCTCAAACCAGCCAATGTGCTCAATCAAACTGCCCGTAACTTGGAAGTCAACGTGCTCAGTTTGTTTTCCAAGTTTTTCTCTTGTTTCTGCATAGCTGGGTTTATATACCTCCCACTTTCCACCTGTCACGGGGTCGGTTCCGGCATTCATATTCTTCTTCACTATCCGTGTAACTATCGGATGAGCGATGGGAATAACATCGTTTTCAAAGAACTCCCCAGCTACATTGAAAGCTCTATCAAGGTCTGAAACATCAACTGCGAATTCAAACATTTTTTCTTTAAGAATGGCGGTGAGGTTCCCCTCACCGCCACTACCCTTCTTTGCTGATAATAGGAGTTCTTCAGGCTTCTAAAATTTTATCCACCAAATACAAATTCATTCGTATTAACGCTTCTCTCAAAATCACTAATGGCTCCGTCGCCAGATAAATCCCATTGTATGATTGACAGAGCACCTTGCGATATTCTCGCTCCTGTCAGCTCATCTCTAAAACCCCAAAGAGCATTCTGATATTGTTTCATGCAGAAATTCAGGATATGACTCTTAAACGCTGCCTCCTGTGGATTGTCAAAATTAAATGTATTTCTAAGCATTCCGTCCTGCGCCATTGAAAGAGCGCATCCCCAGATTGCTGACCATTTCAGCTCCTGTGGATTGAGAATGAAATCAATCGCGTCTGACGGGTCATATAACTGCCAAAGGACTTGCGTCGGGTCTATTGAGCGGTTGATATAGAGAAGCCAGCCTGTTGGACTGGTATCGAGACATATCGCGCCGTTTGAAGCTATGTTGACGAGTGTGCCATTTGCTCCGTTTGTAGGGACTCCGTAGTTATAGAAGGTTCTGGGCATCACTCCCATGACACTTCCTGTCAAGAGTCCTCCTATGTCAATGAACGTTCCTATTTCGTCCTGATACCAAGCAGTGTCGGAACCGCTTAATGAAAAACTTTGCTGCAAATCGCGACGCAATCCAATCTGCGACACGTTAATCTGCATTCTCTTATATTCAAGCCACCCTTGAACTGTGGTTGGAAACCGCTTCGTGCATTCGTTAATTAACGGTTGACGAAGATACTGGTCTTTTGACGAATCAATATGGCTTTGAATTTGAGAATCGAGCGTTTTGTCGCTTTTATTCGCTACAATAACGACTTCAGGACTGCTTATCTTCGTCCTGACATCCGCTACCGTGCAAAATATCTGTTGTTCGAACGTCTTTTGCGGCACGATTCTCTGTTCCTTTCATTATCCTGTTCTGAGGAGCTTTTTTCAGAGTTCCTCGTTTCTCAACAGCTTCAGCGGAGTCCTTAGACTCCGCTTCGGCGTTTTCAGTATGTTGATTCTCAGGCATTATATAGTCAAAAACGTAGTCGTTGCCGTTGCGCCCCAATTGACTGCGCCATCAGGAGTAATCTCACCCTTACCGAGTAAAATATACGCTGTGATATTCGCACCCGTTGAGCCGCTTGAAACCGTAGCTACCAATTTCAGGAATCTTTTAATTGCACGAAGCGACGGAAGGTCAAACATCCATGTCTTTCCGTTATCGCCAGAAA
>PLXB01000117.1 GCA_003151215.1 Ignavibacteriota bacterium | reverse complement strand
GGCGATTTGTCCGATGGGCGTCGGAGGTTTTAATGCAATGAAGGCGCTTTCGAAGCGGAACGATGCGCCCGAAAAAGCAAGCCGCCCGTTCGATAAAGAGCGTGATGGTTTTGTGATCGGAGAAGGTGCCGGCACACTTGTGCTCGAAGAACTTGAACATGCTAAAAATCGCGGTGCGAAAATTTATGCCGAGTTAGTCGGATTCGGCGCAACAGCAGATGCCCATCATATTACTCAGCCTGCTCCCGGAGGAGAAGGTGCTGTTCGCTCGATGAAAATGTCCCTGCATGTTGCCGGATTAAAACCTGAAGACATTGATTATATAAATGTTCATGGAACTTCAACTCCACAGGGAGATATTTCCGAGACGGAGGCGATCAAAACCACGTTCGGAGCTCATGCAAAGAAAGTCGCCATCAGTTCGACCAAATCAATGACCGNNCCCGATCCGGAATGCGATCTCGATTATGTGCCGAATGTTGCTCGTCCGATGAAGATCGACTCGGCGATGAGCAATGGCTTCGGGTTTGGCGGACATAATGCCACACTTATTTTTACGAAATATGCCGAATAGGATCTCCTCCCCAATGATAAATATATTGAGAAGTTGTGAGACAAAATAACGGGGAACAGAAAAATTTTTTTGACAGGCTGCGCGGAAGGATAGATCATTATCGCGAAGTCGGTGCAGAGCGCCGGGAACGCATTGCAACAGGTGAGAGATCGCTTTTTAATCTTTGGAGTGAGCGCCGTAAAGAAACGCCGCCGCCTGTAAGCCCCCCTGTTCCGGGAGTTGCCAGAGGAACGTTAAGTGCCTCCGATTTTGACCAGCTTGAAAGGCGTCTCGGCTATATCATCAAGTACCGTGTCTATTTTCTTCAGGCTCTGACACATCGTTCCTATCTGCAATTTGTGAATGATCCTACCATGCAATCCAACGAACGATTGGAATTTCTGGGTGATGCTGTGCTCGATCTTGTTATCGGCGAATATCTGTACCGCGAATTTCAGAGCCTTCCCGAAGGAGATCTGACAAAGCTCCGCTCTCGTCTTGTCTCCGGCGCGGCGCTTGCCAAACATGCTTCCGAACTCGGGCTTGAAGAATTCATGCTTCTTTCCACCTCGGCGCAAAATGCATTGGTGCGCGGATCGATGACATTGCTTGCCGATGCTTATGAGGCAATCATCGCTGCGATCTATCTCGATGGTGGAATGAATGCATCGCGGGATTTTATTTACCGTCATATTATCACGCATACGCGGCGTGATGAACTCATGCTTTCCGATACGAATTATAAGTCTATGCTTTTGGAGTACGTTCAATCACAGAAGATGGGCGTTCCGCGGTATATCACGGTCAGCGAAGACGGTCCTAATCATGCCCGGATCTTTAATGTGGAGGTAATGGTCAGCGGGTTTGTACACGGAGCAGGAAAAGGGCATTCGAAAAAAGAGGCAGAGCAAATGGCTGCACAGATGGCTTTGCAGGAAATGGGGCAGTTAACAATAGATAATACGATAGGCGCCGGACTGTAGCTCGCGAATGCATCAGGGCAGTATATGCCCGGCTAAAGCGCAGCTTTTATTAAAAAATAAAAATCTGAATATTAAAAATCTACTTAAATACCTCCTTACCTTCCTCATAACTGCCGGAGCTCTTTATCTTGCTTTTCACGGACAGGATTTTGCGGCGATCGGCGATCAGCTCTCCCATGCAAGTCTGTGGGCAATCGCTCTCAGCGTTCTTTTTCAGATCGTAGCACATTTCATTCGCAGTTGGAGATGGCAATTTCTCCTGCGTCCGATCAAGGAAAGAACAAGTTTATGGATCGCATTTAAGGCTGTCATGGCAGGCTATGCAATGAATAATGTTATTCCGCGGTCGGGCGAACTTATTCGTCCGGCGATGGCATCGGTTCAGGAAAATATGCCTTTTGCAGGTACTTTGGCAACGATCATTGTTGAAAGGATCTTTGATGTCATCGCGCTCGGTTCGCTCTTTGTTTTTTCATTATTTAATTACGAAAAAGAATTCAGGTCGGCTTTCCCCGATCTTTCGGGAGCAGCGATCCCGTTACTGATCGTCGTCTCTGCCGGACTTATTATTTTTGTTGTGATATTTATCAGTAAGCCGGTCTCGGATTTCTTTTTGCGTCTTATCAATAATATTTTTCCGAAAAAGATCGGCGATCCGCTGGCAAAGGCTTTCCGGACTTTTACCACAGGATTGCATGGCTTGCAGCGAGATACGGCGCTGCCGATACTTTTTGGCACCATCGGAGTATGGGCATCGTATGCAGCATCGACGTATTTCAGCATATATGCTCTTCCGGGTTCTGGGATAGAATTCATAGGTTTAAAGGGTGCTATTGTCCTTCTTGCGCTATCAGGAATTGCCATGACAATTCCGACTCCGGGAGGAACAGGCACGTATCATTATTTTATCAGCCAGGCGCTGATCCTGTTCTTTGGGATCAATGCTTCTTCGGCAATAGCTTTTGCCACCGTTACCCATGCTGCAAACTATATAGTGATCACCGTCGCAGGATTATTCTTTATGTTCAGCGCGGGAGTTGCGCTAATAGCAGTAAGAAAACAGGAAGAGACAGTGCAAGTGACGAAATAGAATGAATTATTCCGAGGCTATCTATCTTATGACTAAAGATAACATCAGATTTAACATGACCGGATGAAGTATTTTATTTTATTCTACACTTTCTTTTACTTCGGATTCCCATCCGAAGTCTTCCCGCAGAGTAAGTTATTGCTTTTGAAACCTCATGGTAAAGGTCCCCAACCACTTTCTGCCCACTCAATTCAGACTTCAATATATGATACATGCGCTGAACTTAGGGCGTGGAGTGCAATAAAACCCTCGAATGAAGAAGAAGCGCAACAACAATATGACACATTACGCTTATACATTGAGAAATGTGCCGTTGCTGACAGTAATTCTTGGGATGTATTTCCGACCCTCGATGGTGCAGATCAATTCAGAAGCGATGATACGAATAGGTATATCCAATACCGGGCATGGTTAATATCCATATTGTATTTGAATAAAATTCAACCGGAATATTTCTGCTCTTGCTTGGGATCGATCGGAAATACATACCAATATACTACTCAGCTCTTAGCTGTTTGGAATTATCTTCGACAATACCATCGCGAATGTTGGGGTGTTGGTCTTGACAAGCAATATGCTGAGGATAGCGCTTCAGCCGCACATCAGGGGAATGATCCCACTCACTTACCACTACTTGATTCACTCGGCTTAGGCTTCTTACTAAAATCGGAAGTAACTCCAACTACTCCCTTTGCAGGGCAATATCTTGCATCCTTCACGTCAAACCCGAATCCATTTATCAATGAGACTTCGCTTGAATTCACATTGAACCGCATGTCGTATGTAACGCTTGCAATCTATGATGAACTTGGCAGGCTTGTCTGGGGAGATGGCAGAGGCTCATCGCTTGACGCGGGAACGCATACGGTGCAAATAGATGGCGCGAAACTTCCAAGCGGTACGCTTTATG
>PLXB01000192.1 GCA_003151215.1 Ignavibacteriota bacterium | reverse complement strand
GAAAACAGGGGTATGGGTTTCAACAGGACGCAGTTCGTATCAATATGCAAGCAAAACCAAGCTTCTCTTATTTCTTGTCGAAGGATGGGATCCTTATATGTGTTCATTTTTTAACGATCATCAGACAATATATTCTTACAATGCAAATGGCCAGATAACTCGTAACGATTTGCAGTACTGGATAAATTCGCAATGGCAGGATTCGATTATTGGAAATTACACATATCTTCAAAATAATTCAGGATATATAGTTTCCTCGTTTTACGTCAACGCTGCACAGAAAACATTGGACTCAAACGAGAGATTTATTACCCTTCGGGACAATGCAGGAAATGATATACTGGATTCAACAGATTTTTATCATGGGCCCGGCGACTGGCAGCATAGCTCTGTGCATCGGTGGAGTTTTGATGCTAATAATAATACCACACTTGATGATTACGAAAACTGGGACGCAAATGCAGGGGCTTGGTCCGGAGGTTCTAAGTATACTGCCTCCTATAATAACTTCGGGCAGTACATTACTTACGAACAATACCAGTGGCTTACATCCGGATGGGCTCCCTCAACGCTTGAATATTTTTGGTATGAAGATTATACAGGGCCGGCAAGTGTGAGACAATTTGAATCTGCAGTCATTGCATCTCAAGTATACCCCAGTCCATTTACAAAATCTTTCACGATCGAATTTAATACTGAAAAAAGGGGAGATGCAACCCTCCTTCTCTATGACATGACNNTACATGACCGGTAAACTTCTCACACGTACGGTAACAACCGTCATTCCCGGAGATAACAAAATTATATGGGATGCAGGGTATGCTTTACCAAGCGGATGCTACACTTATGAACTTGTCATTGGAAATGAGATCAGTACAGGGAAAATTTTGGAAAAATAGTCCCGCCCTGAAAAAAGTTACTCTTCCTCAGTAATTTTCTTCATGCTTTCCAAAACCATATTCCAATTTTCACCCGAATGCTCTGCTCCAGCTTCAGTTTTATTATTATCCTGAATAACCGTCATCTGCGTTCCGCCATCTTTTGGTACAAGCTTGTAGGTTACGACCATTTGATTTTCCGGCGTATTTTCCATTCCAGACATCGAACTCCAGTAGGTTGACTTCAAAATTTTCTCAGGTACGAGTTCTAAGATCGTACCGCCATCTTCATAATCCTTCCCTTCCCAGCTACCCCTATATGTAATTTTACCGCCGACTTTCCACTCGGCAGTCATATCTGTTCCAAACATGTACTGCTTTACTTTCGCTGGATTGGTGATCGTATCCCAGACTTTCGCAGGGCTGGCATTGATCTGAATTGATTTCTCGATTGTTAATCCTTTATTCATAAAATATTTGATTTTAATAATGAGGAATTAGAACAGATAGGCACCTATTGCTAAGTTCCAATGATGCAGGGGGAGAGGGGAAATTTAATGGGGCGGATTAAGAGTCCGCCCTAGTGAGGAAAGTTTTACCCTTTCGCCGCTTTTACCAATGCGGTAAATGCTTCAGGATTTCGGACGGCAATATCGGCTAGCAGTTTGCGGTTGATCGTTATGCCGCTCTTTGCAAANNGCGCTTGCGGACGCGGCGATCGCGGTAGGCATACTGGCGTGCTTTATCAACGTGATGCTTTGCAACGGTTAGGACGTTGCTTCTCATTCCCCAAAAGCCTTTGGCGGCTTTCAGCATTTTTTTCTTGCGGTGTTTTGACGCAGGAAGGTTTTTAGCTCTTGGCATAGTAGTTTTTCAGATTTTTATTGTGATAAAAAAGCCTTGTAAGCATCTGAATCTTATCATCTTTCGGTGAATAAGACCGCCATTTTCGGTGGCGCTTAACGCAGCGGTTTTAGTTGAGGGGCGTTTAACAGAAGTTGACAGTTAACAGTTCACAACAGCTACAATAACGAAAGGGCAGGTTTTGCAACCTGGGGATTTTTTAAATATTACGATTACAAAATAAAACAAATCGCCGGATTTACGAACATAAAAACTCATACAAAGAAAATTTGGTAGTTACAATATTTCCCTAACAACTACCTACTGAGCCATAGATAACCCCTTATAATTCAATATACTAAGTTTACACACCGCCGATATTTTCCTTACTAATTTTAGCTTTTCGTTTTTTTATGCTATAACTACCTCTCTGAGGCACATATAACCCGTTATAATTCAATATACTAAGTTTACACAACGATATTTCCCTTCCCATTTTAGCTTTTCGTTTTTTAAGGTAACATCCCCACTTGAGCCACAGATAACCCATTATAATTCAACATACTAAGTTTACACATCACCTATTTTCCCCTTCCCCATTTTAGCTTTTAGCTTTTCGCTTGCATAGGTGCCCCTCAACATTGATTCCAATATACAATAAAAAAATTCATTTGTCAAGGTGCCCAAACCAATTATTTTAAAATTTAATATTACAGCACCTACCCTGCTTCACTCCCGAGTCCCTATCCCCGAATTCGTAATTCCTAATTCGTAATTCGTAATTCTCTCCTCTTTCACCGACTCCGGACATCGGACTCCAGACATCGGACTTTTTCCCAGAACTCCCTTGTTACATTTTGCATGAAGTTTCTCCGCTTCGCATCATTCCTCTTCGCCCCTCTGCTTGTCCTTCTCAACTAACTAGACTTTTTTGCGCGCTCTGGCTTTGTGTATCGCCCTGAGTTTTCTCCAACTATTTTCTTCCAAAAAATATTACCTTCTTCATCGCAATAATCACGAAAGAATTCTTTGGTGAGTTTGAATACGATCGCATTATAAGCTTTTATTACATCCTCATTTCTTTCCAAGGCTTGATGACCAAGGGGTTCAATTATATCAGTATAGAGGGAAGGGCTACCAGAGATTAATTCCCAAAATTCTTGGCCAGCGATTTTGCGATAGTCTCCCTTGTAGCTTGCAGCAGGTGAGAGTCTTCCATAGCAGCAACCATTTATGAACTCAGCATGCACTACTGCGCCACTTGTGCCTAACGTTTTACGAGCGTACGAAATGATTCTTTCATCCTTTTAAGCTGTTGACTATTTGCCCAATTTGGACCGGATTTAATAGCCAAAAAATACCTTATTCCTGCTCTTTCGAATTCCAGATCGAGTCCATCAGTTGAGGACTTCTTTCCATCGAATATTCTTTCACAAACGAATCTTGCAAGGCCTTCCAAGAAGTTTCCAAAAGTAGTTTCTTCGCTTGATGAAAAAGTAGCATCACAACATCTAAATAATATCCGACCAATACTTAAGGTCTTAGTTTTGGTACTTTTTTCGAACTTTTTAATTCTGCTAATGCGGAATCAATAGCATCATACCAAATACTTCCGAGGAAATCACCGATTTTCTCCTCGATAAAATTTAAATCTTTTTCTTTGAATTTCAGATCATTCTCTTCAGCAAAATCGATAACATCCTCGACTGTAATTGCGTATAAGACTTTGTCTTTATCCATAGTTTTTATATTATTAAAATGGAAGTTTTTCTTCAGCATGGAAAATATTCTCTCGATGCCATCGTATTGAGTTTTGATGGGGAAATATTTCTTCCTTGCTTGGAAGGAATATTCTTTTGTTGTTGTTGTTCAAACCTCTTAAAATTTCATATCTGCCCATTCTTCCAAAATCTTTAGGCAAAATATTTATTTGTTCTGAAACTTGAATTCTGTAATCATGCGATAGAGTAAACCAACCAACATCAAATGCCCAGTGATGTATATGACATAAAGCCAATCCGTTCAAAATATCATCTTTCCCCTTAAAACCATGGGGCACAATATGGGCGGCTTCTACTTCCCATGATAAAGAATCGGGTGATTTTATTTTCACTCCGCAAACGGCACATTGATAACTATAAGCATCAATGACAAGTTGTCGAAAACCTCTTTGTCTGAGTGTTAATTCTTTAGTAACCTGTATAACCTTTTTGCCCTCATCAAATGGAACGTAGTTTGCTGGCCTCGGAGCTTTCTCAAGTTTTTTAATAATTTTCTGCACTTCATATGATTGGGTCGGCAAGAAATCTTTCTGGGAAATAGGAATTTTCAATATCTTTAACACTTTGTCAAAGCCTTTTTCAGTAAGCATCCATTCTCTCTTTTGTGTGATATGGAAAGTATTGGTTGGACGAGAAACCAATTTATCCTTTGCAAGTGAGTCAGCGGCACGAAATAGCAAACGATGCCAAAGAGAGGATCTTTTTTTTCTATTCTGTTTCTTGTATATTGTTTCTAAATAAGCTTTTCTTTGTTTTTCACTGAGTCCAAAAAAAACTGCAATTTCCTGCACAATTTCCTCCCCAGCACCAAATTCTTTGATTACCCCATTATGTTTAAATAATGCTTGAAGCAAAGCAAACTCAACCTCACTGCGCGGAGGCATCTTTAACTCGGAGAGCATAGAACTTTCATAGCTCATATTATTTTTCCAATTTTGAAGCTATTTATGACCACTAAAAAGTTGAACCTTTGCTTGGTAGATTTTAGGTGCCTATCATCCCCTAATCCAATATACTAAACTTTTTGGATAGAGGTATTATTCTATAACTTGTCCACAATTTTTCAAAACGCATTTATCCCTCCCTGCAACATTCCAAGGAACGCCGCGTAAAAGAGAGGTGTTTGAGACAAGCTATATAAATCCGACGGCAAAAATCGTCAAATCAGAAAGAAAATACCATGAAACCAGGAATACATCCCGATTACCACACAGTTACGGTACATTGCGCCGGCTGTAATAACGAGTTCCAGACCCGTTCTACAGTGGACGGAACGATGCTTCGCGTAGAAATTTGCTATAACTGCCATCCGTTCTTTACCGGAAAGCAGAAGTTCGTTGATACTGCCGGCCGTGTTGAGCGCTTCCAGAAGAAGTTCGCCAAATCCATTGCCGATCGCAAAGAAAAGACGACCTCAGCCGCTTAAGTCGCTTAAAGTGTTATATTTGAAGTCCTGATGTCCGCGTCAGGACTTTTTCTTTGCCCTTTAGTCACTATGATACATGATCAAATAGTCCTTTTCGAGGACTCTCACGCGCAGGGCTTGCTTTTTAAGCCGCTCAGTTATACACGATCATTCGCTGAATTGCTTGTCGGCTGCTACTCGGCAATCGAGCGGGTTCTTACCTTTACCGCACCCGAGACACCGATCGTTCTGCATGTCCGCCCTGAACTTGCTGCGCTTGTGAAGAAGCGATACTCCTTCGTTCGTGTCAATGAATTGCTTCAGGCAAAGCGCACGATCTTTATCAATGCACGGCTTCTCCTGACCGAGCATCTTTTTACCCAATTTCTTGCAAACGATGATTCGCTCCTCAGATGGGACGATCAGCCGGAGGAAATTCTCGGATTTAATGTCGTCGGCATCATTCCGAAAGGGATCATGCACAGTATCATGTCCGGGGATGCGATCACCAATGATGATGTAAAACTTACTGAACGCGCATTGCCGAAGGCGAAGCTCTTTACATCGGTCTGGAATATGGTGAATTCGAATCCTGTCGTGATCGGAAGCGATGTGAAACGGATCGTCGCCAATGGCCTCCGTTCATTTCATCGGAGTCTTCAAACGAATCCGAATGTGGATGCCATGAATGTAAAAAATATTTATGTCGAAGATGGTGTGACATTTCCCCGCCGCACCTGCCTCGACGCCACTGAAGGGCCTATCCTCATCGAAGCAAATGTTATATTCGAGCCGAATGCACTTGTTATAGGACCGGTCGTTATTCGCAATGGTACACTCATTAAAGCCGGAGCAAAAATTCATCCGGGCGTGACGATCGGACCTGTTTCGAAGATCGGCGGTGAAGTGGAGAACTCCATTATTCAAGGCTATTCGAATAAACAGCATGACGGCTATCTTGGGCATAGCTACATCGGCGAATGGTGCAACTTAGGCGCAGGCACGAATACGAGCGATCTACGGAATGATTATTCGAATGTGAAGGTGACGATCGAAGGACAGGAATTCGAAACGAAGTCGCTTTTTGTCGGCTTGCTGATGGGCGATCATTCCAAAAGCGCTATCGGCACGCAATTCAATACCGGAACGGCATGCGGCGTAAGCTCGAATATTTTCTGCCCAGGCTTCCCCCCGAGTTGGATCCCGAATTTTTCATGGTGCGGGCCGTCCGGACTGGAAAAATATAAATCTGAAAAAGCACTGGAGGTTGCGAAGATCGTAATGGCAAGAAGAGGGAAAGTGATTTCGGAGGAGGAAGAGAATTTATTGAGATCGCTTAGTTAAATGAATCTCTCCTTACAAATTTCTTTGCTAAATTATCAAGAAGACTTTGATAATGATAAGTTTGGGAATTAGTCATCCTATCATAAATTGATAATGCAATCTCGATTGAGTCATCTCCGGGATAGAACGTTAGCTCAACATGTTTTTCGGAATTGTCCCACCTCAGTGCTAAAATATCTTTTATTTTATTCTCATAGGCATCGATACTGAAGAATGACTTCCCCCAATTGGTAGGATAATACGAAGGACTCAATAACGAATCATTGCTAAAATTATAAACCGCTTTCCTTAAGCCATTTTGCCGAGGTTGGCACCATAAACGATAGAGGCATTTTTATAACCTTAATATGCGGATATGTGGTCGGTTCGCGGTTGCATCCGCAGAAAAGAATAATTGCTGGACATAGTGTGAGAGCCAGTAACCTCACTAATTTTTCTCTGCCATCTCCTCCACCACTACTGTCTCCAGCTGCAGCAGAACTTCCCGCACTTTCTTCCTATTCTCTTGGCGCATCGGAACCAACGGCAGGCGGTAGTTTTCGCCGATGATGCCCATCATTGCAAGCGCTGCTTTTACCGGACCGGGATTCGATTCGATGAACATGAT
>PLXB01000441.1 GCA_003151215.1 Ignavibacteriota bacterium | reverse complement strand
CTTAACCGTGAGCGCGTGAAATGTTAGTTCATTGAAAATTAATAACTTAGAGTGGCTTCAGCGTGCAATTGAAAATGCTTGCCGGTTTTCTTCGTATATTTGTACGAAAAACATCCCTAAAAAAAGGAGTTTTTCATGCCAAAAACAACTGCTGCCCGCCTTTCGAAACCTAATTCCAACGGAATAATCAATTTTGCTGCGAAATTTCCATTCGGAGAAGGCATTACGTATGATGACGTTTTGCTCATTCCCGGATATTCGGAAGTTCTTCCGCGCGATGTTGAGCTTTCTACTTTGCTGACCCGAAACATTCGGCTCTCCGTCCCATTTGTTTCCAGTGCAATGGATACGGTCACGGAATCGGCAATGGCGATCGCCCTTGCCAGGGAAGGCGGTATAGGGATCATCCATAAGAACCTGACAATTGCCCGGCAAGCTGAAGAAGTTGACCGTGTCAAGCGCTCGGAAAGCGGAATGATCCAATCACCGATAACACTGACTGCGGATAAGCCATTGCGGGATGCGCTTTTCCTGATGCAGAAATATTCTATTTCGGGAATTCCTGTTGTCAATAAAGATGGTTTTCTCGTCGGAATGCTGACCAATCGCGATACCCGTTTCGAATCGAAATTCGATCAGCCGATCGAGCGTATCATGACAAAGCGTGATCTTGTCACTGCTCCTCTTGGCACCACACTTGAAAAAGCGGAAGAGATACTGCAATATAATAAGATCGAAAAACTTCCTGTCGTCGATAAATCCGGAAAGCTCAGAGGGCTTATTACCTTCAAGGATATTCAGAAGAAGAAACGCCATCCCAATGCCGCAAAGGATTCCAGAGGCAGGCTTGTCTGCGGCGCTGCAGTCGGAATTACTGCCGATACAATGGAGCGTGTTGAAGCATTGATCGGTGCATCGGTTGATGTTATTTCTATCGATACTGCGCACGGTCATACAAAAGGCGTGGTCGATATGGTAAAGAAGATCAAGAAGGCTTTCAAAGATCTTGAGATCATTGCCGGAAATGTAGCAACAGGCGAAGGGGCACTGGCATTGATCGGAGCAGGAGCTGATGCCGTAAAGGTCGGAGTCGGTCCCGGCTCGATCTGCACGACAAGAGTTGTTGCCGGAGTCGGTGTACCTCAGCTTACAGCTATCATGGAAGCATCTATTATCGGAATGAAAAAAGGAATTCCGATCATTGCCGATGGCGGCATCAAGCAAACAGGTGATATTCCGAAAGCCATCGCTGCCGGAGCATCATCGGTTATGATCGGCAATCTATTTGCCGGACTTGAAGAATCTCCCGGCGAAAAAATATTCTTAGATGGCAGAGCATATAAGACATATCGGGGAATGGGATCTCTCTCTGCAATGTCGCAAGGCTCGGCAGATAGATATTTCCAGGATGCCGAAGAAGGTTTATCAAAGCTCGTCCCTGAAGGTATTGAAGGCAGAGTGCCATTCAAAGGTCCGCTATCGGAAGTTGTCTATCAAATGACCGGGGGGCTGAGAGCGGCTATGGGATATACAGGTTCAGCCAATATCCAGGAATTGCAAGTGAAAGGTAAATTTGTCAGAATATCTTCTGCAAGTTTAAGGGAATCTCATCCGCATGACGTAACGATAACAAAGGAATCTCCGAATTACCATTTGTGATCAAGCATCAGCGAGAGTTACTGATTCGACTTCTTCCTCTTCTTCCTTCTCCATTTCTTTCTTAGCAAGATAGAGTTCTGGGAAGCATCGCTCTTCGGCGATGGATTTTGTGAGATATTCGGCCCAGTTCGTTTCACCTGTTCCGCGCGGAGCTTTTGCTAAATGCTTTGCAGCAGAGCGAAGGTGTGCGATCTTCCAGCCGATGATGAGCTCATCCAATTGAAGAAGTTCATTGGCAAGTCGAAGGAGTTCTTCGTTATTACTTGAATAAAATATTTCGTAGAACTGCTGAGGGCTAGTGGCTTTGATGCCGAGTTTTTGGGAGATTATTTTTTCGAATGCGTAGCGGAGAGATCGGGGTTCGCGTTTTTCGTACATTTGGTTAAGCCACGAAAGGTGCTTTTCTTTGAATGTAATGAGCGTCAAAGTCGGTTCGCCGGTTTCTTTATCGCGGGCGGCACGCTCCCAATAGAAAGTATTATCTTGCCCTTTGATGGATTTACGATCTAATCCTGCAAGGATTTCTATTGCTCTGAACTGAGCCGACTGAAATCCGCTTGAAGTACCGAATGCTTTTCGGAATCCCATGAACTCATCAGTGCTCAATCCTTCGATCAGTACATCGAAACTTTCGGTAAGATGTCCGAGGATACGGTTGGTGCGTTGAACAGATTGCATTGCCTTTGGTAGATCGGCAGGCTCGGCGAGCAAATGCTCGATTCCATACCGCATTTCATGCAAGATCAGCCGAAACCATAACTCGGTTTGCTGATGGTAGATCATGAAGGTCAGTTGCTCATGAAAATCTGTTAGCGGCTGCTGAATGGAAAGCAGGGTATCGACTTTGATATAGTCGTCATAGGTAAGTTCGCGACGAACAGCTGCTCCTTCGATATAATCGGAAGCCTTGTCGCCATAGCGGGCAGTGAGTTTCGCGAGAGCGTCTTCGACGGTAGTTGTAGTTTTCATTGGCTTGGTAACAACCGGCAACAAAGGTTTGTGCTAAAAACTTTTCCGTATATGAATATGGTTCTACACACTATATTTGCGAAGAAGAACCCATGCACTATTTCGCTATGAAGCCACACGCAGTTATCATTCTTGGATTTCTATGCTTCACGTTCGGAAGAATCGAAGCCCAATCACTATCGCCGCGACAACCTTGCCCTCCGACACCTTCTGATTGTATCGATCTGTTTTTAGGGGCCGAGATCGGTACGCCGCTTCTTTCGAGTTGGAGCCAGACTGCTACGGGCACACCCAGTGTTCCCGGTTCTCCCTTTTATGCGCTCAGCAGCGTTGGTGAATTTTCACCTATCTTTAACGGCTTTTATGCAGGATTAACATTTGCGATCCGTACACAAGATAAATGGATGCCTTTTATAAGTTTCGGATTCTCCCGGGTCCTTGTAAATTCGAGTTCTTTTGCTAACGGAGCGGATCAGGATGTCAGCAGCGGAGTTNNAACGGTTTTGGGACAATTGCAGATCCAGAATATTAAAGGTACCGTCGATTATTACGAAAATACTCTTGGACTCCATACACCGCCCTTTATTTTCAAATTCTTCTATATTTCATTAGCTCTTTCGACGAATTATAGTCTTTCCGACCTCAACTTTTCCTGGGATTCAAAGATCACCAATCCTGCAAACGGAGTCTTTCTGACAACAAATTCGAATCAGCGTACTGATACGATGGACATTGCAGGAGTCAAGCGATTGCGTGTAGGGGCGAGGCTTGGATTGGGATGTGATATCAATATTGGAACGCAATGGCTTATTCAACCTGAATTAATGCTTAATGATTGGTTTACTTCTGCAGTGGGTGATGGCGCGGCTATCGATGCGTCACGGCAATTCACGCAAGGTACTTCTGATTTTGCATTCACGAGCCGAAGTTTGCAAAATCTGTTGAATCTCAGGGTGAGCGTATTATTCAAATTCTATTGAGGAATCAGGCGGGAATCACATGAAGAATTACTTCGTAATAGTATTGGGCTGTCTTAGTTGCTTTACTGTGACGGTAACTGATTCATTTGCACAGATCAATTGTGATTCGGTGAAGATACGTCCGATGGACGAGATCAACACGCTTCAAAATGAGCTTGCACCGTCTTGGGAGATCTTTCCCGATGAACGTATTGGAGATTTTTATTTCATCAGAGGCGCGTCGTGGTATCTCGATACTATTGGACATGGAATCTTTCACACAGCCATCACTTCAAAATCCGACGGGGACTTTTGGACTCTGTCAAACCGGGAAAGTCCGCTGTATCTGGAGTCACACCCTGCTTCTGCTTTCGAATGCGGTCCTGTCTGGGTAACACAAGGCGGTGAATATCTTTATGCAGGTGTGGCATCATTGGATGCTTATGCCGATCCCACAAATAAGAATAAAGCCGATATCGTTGCTTATTCCAGATCCAATGGCAGGCTTGAATTTGCGCCTGATAACTATCTTACTAAACTTGTGAACAGCACAGCTGCATGGGATTCACATCCTACTCTTGAGAACGATGTGCTCTTCTTTGCCTCCGATCGCGAAGGTGGTAAAGGTGGGATGGATATCTGGTATGTCGTGATCAACGGGAAGGAGTTCAAACGCCCCTTTAATGCAACCGATATCAATACTGAGTACGATGAAAATTTCCCCTCTCTTCCGCCTGATGATGCGAGGACGCTTTATTTTTCGAGTAACCGCCCGCGTAAAGACGGCAAAGATTATGGGTTTGATATTTACGTTGCGAAGCGAATCACCTCTAAAGATGAAGGAAGTGAAAAAAAGACTCCGTTTAAATTCTCAGAACCCGAGTTGATGCCATGCATCAATACGCCAGATAATGAAGTGTCTTTTGTAGCAATGGATGAAAAGAGGGCTTTTTATGCATCCGATGCTCCTCGCTCCAAATGGTCGAATGTTCGTAATTTCGATATTTATCAGGTGACACCGAATCCCGATCCTGATCTTAGAAGTCTCGGTGTGCCGCCCACCGTTCCGCCGGTGAAGGTTGCCTGCACCGGAAAGCAAGTTAACTTTGCGATGAACTTCGATATTTATGATGTCACAAATAACCAAAATAAGAAGATCGGAGATTTTACCCTCCTTGGTGACGGGAAAGCGATCAATGTGGTCATTCCAAACTCTGTGACCGTCGATAATTATTCACGGGTACTGCAAATTTGGCCGCATGCACCGGATGCATATCTGGTTATGCCATCTCTTCTGCGATATAACGGTAAGGGTTGGGATATTGACCCGCTTATTCTTTTTGAGCGTGATAGTATTGCTCCATGCCCCTTGGCGTATAAGAGCATTGTCGAATATACAAAGGCATCTCCGATTCTTTCTTCGGATGATTCGAGCAGGCTAAGGAAAGAGATCGATAATTTTCTCCCATTTCTTCGGAGCGTGCCTCCGGCAATGACGATCAATTTCTCTTTTGAAGGCCACACTGAAGCGCTGGCAACTACTTATAAAGTACAAGATTCAAGGAGTGGTGATTGGAGTAAGAACCAATTACTTTCCGAAGACCGTGCTCGGATGGCGATGGAGTTTTACCGGGACTATCTCGGCTCACGGGGAAATTTGAAAGCAAGCGTGAACTATGGATTCCGGGGATTTGGATATTCTGCGCTCAAGGTGCCCTTTGTCTCGCGTCGTAACCCTCCTCTGCCTCGTGACATAGACGCGACGAAGATCTTCCGTGATCCGGGAGATCACGATGAGGAATATTATAATTCACAAAACCGCCGGGTAGAAATCAAGGTTTCGATCACGCGCGGCAGTTGATCAATAGTCTCGTACCGAAAGTTCTTTTAGTTGTTCGCGAATCACTTTAATACCAAGATCGATCTCATCTCTTGTAATATTGAGAGCAGGACGGAATCGGACGGAGCGATCCCCACAGCCAATAAGAATGAGACCTTCGTCGTAACATTTCTGCTTAAGCACATCACGCATCTGAGCCTCACTGAGTGTGAATGCGCAAAAAAGACCAAGTCCTCTTGAGTTGGAAACAAGTGTCGGGAATTCAGCTTCAAGACTGTGAATTTCTGACAATAAATAATCACCTTGAATCCGGCTATTCTCTACGAGATTTTCTTCGGCGATGATCTCCAGATATTTTTGTGATCTGATCATATCGACAAGATTTCCGCCCCATGTCGAATTGATGCGGCTTGATTTCATAAAGACATTATCGTGTACTTCGTCAACCCGGCGGGAAGCGAGCAAGCCACAGACCTGCATCTTCTTACCGAAGGCGAGAATATCAGGCTTTACGAAATGCTGATGCGCCCACATTTTTCCGGTAATAGCAACGCCCGTTTGTACTTCGTCGAAAATAAGCAGTGCATCGTTTTCATCGGCAAGCTGCCGAAGTATTGTCAAAAAACGTTTGCTGAAATGATTATCGCCGCCTTCGCCCTGGATCGGTTCNNAAAGTGAAGAAAAGGCGAATCGATCCGGGGCCAATCTTTGAATTTCGGGAAGTAAAGTGTTTTGTTCGGATCGGTGTTTGTCAGTGAAAGTCCGTATCCATTCCTCCCGTGAAAGCCATATCGGAAATGCATCACAAGCTGACCGCGTTCTTGTGTATAGCCTTTAACAAAATTTTTTCTGACTTTCCAATCGAATGCGACTTTCAGTGCATTTTCCACAGCTGCGCTTCCGCCTTCGATAAGAAACAGATGTGGTAAATATTCAGGAATTGCTACGCGGCTGAAAGTCTCGACAAATTCCGCCA
>PLXB01000296.1 GCA_003151215.1 Ignavibacteriota bacterium | reverse complement strand
CCATAGGAGCAAGGTAAACAAGAATCCCTTCCCGCCTTGCAAGTTTCATCGGAGAAATGAAATCTGAGTCACCCGTAACGAGGACTATTTTATCGGCTGTTTTCTTGCTTGCAATCCACGCAACATCAAGACCGATTTTCATATCCACGCCCTTTTGCCGAAATTCGGGTTTATATTTTGTGTTTTTGGAAAACTGATCTATCTTCCATCCGTTGAATGACATTTCACCAAGCCGAAGAGCCATTTGAGGCATAGTTCGCAGACTATCTATATAGTTTTTTCTATGTTCATAGTGAACTGATTTCTCCATATCAATATCACCTATCCCATCCTTCTTTTTTATGATGCCCTTGAAGGGCGGACAATCATAGTAATATGTTCTAATAAGAACATCTTCTACTTTTGACGAATTAAGAGTTTGGATTTTTAGGAGAATGTCTGCGACGAATCGCCCTACGTCTTCTTTTTTCGGATGCCTTTTGTTTATGACGTGGAATTTTATAGAGAAAAAGGCTCCATCTATTAGAATCACAACGCGGTTACTCATAGTGCTATCTAAAAATAAAGAAGCCGCCCAAAAGAGCGGCTTCACGACGCCTACGTCCTCGGATTAGAATGCCCGCCTACGGGCGTCGGATTATGTACAAATATACGTAAAAGTTTAAGGTTTGGTTCAAAAATTCGGAAAAATTTCCGCAAGTCATTCAAAAATACGAAGTTGCTTTTGCCTCTTTTTCTTCGCGATTTGTCGAAGTTCTCTACTTCGCTTTGACTGTTTATCCTCTTTCCACTTATCCTTGTACTACTCCAGTAAGTTCGGCATAGGGAAGACTCTTTCCGAAGATTTTACCAACTGCGATTTCAAAACGTTGTGAATCATTCAACTTCCTATAGTTGAATCTGAAAGACTGTTCATCTAAATATCTATCAGTGTGAAATGAAGCGATATGAATGTAAGTTCCTTTTACAGTTCTCTTAAAACATGACCAAAAATTTTCCATTGTATTTGTATGGACATCTCCGCGAACATATTCTTTTGTTCCGTGATCTACACGATCATGATTATACATGGTGTGAAGAGTATCATAAGCGGCGAGTCCGTCTGTATAAACCGTTGCACCTTGTTCAACATTTGCAATAATTTCGGGAAGCATTTTCTTTCTTCCGTTTGTTGCTACAACCTTACCGCGAAATTCTCCACCACGTTCTACCATACCCATGACAACAGTTTTGTTTAAGTGTGTGCCTTTCTGTCTCTTTTCCCAAGTTTTCAAAGAAGCACCTTTCAAAGAATGTTTATTCTGTTCCTTTCCACCAATAAATGTTTCATCAATTTCAATTGTGCCTGACATTTTGACAAACGAACCGTTGCTAACTGCTTTACGAATTCTATGGCATAAATGCCAAGCTGATTTCTGAGTGATGCCTAATGCTCTTCCAACTTCGTATGAAGAAACTCCATTTTTATGATTGATGATAAACCAAATAGCCGGAACCCATTTCGTAATCGGCAACGGTGAGTTAATCATTATCGTATTTGATTTCAGAGAGAATGCTTTCTTACATCCTTTTTCTCTGCAACGATAAGCCGGACGAAATTTCAAACGACTAACGTTATCGCTTCCGCACTTCGGGCAATGAGGTTTACCGTCTGCCCAAAAAATCTTTTCCAAATAAGCGACACAAATAGCATCGTCCGAAAAGTAGTTTACGGCTTCTAAAAGTGTCTTTGGTGTCGTTACTGTTGTCATGTTCGTATTGTATTAGTTACCTATAATACAACGTTTATTTCCGTAGTAAGTTTCCTATAATGCAACTATTTTTAATTTATTTTTGTCTTTTCTTTATGGCAAAACAACTCAAAATTCAGGTAGCCGATAGACTCCGGCAGATAATGGTAGAAAAAGAGCTAAAACAGGCTGATTTAGCCCGTTTGACAGGCTTCAATAAGGGATATGTAAGTCTTATCCTATCCGCTCAAAAGAACCTCACTTTGGAAACCCTCGAAATCCTCGAAAAAGCACTAAAAGCCCCTATTCTCCACATCGGCAAATAACCCATGAATAAGCTCTATTACGGCGATAATTTAGAGGTACTTCGGAAGTACATTAAGAGCGATTCAGTTGATCTCTGCTACATTGGNNTACATTGACCCGCCGTTCAATAGCAAACGTGACTATAATTTGCTTTTCAAAACTCCTACTGGGCATTCTTCGGACGCTCAAATAACAGCATTTGAAGATTCTTGGCACTGGGGAAGTGAGGCAGAAAAAGAATATAATGAACTTCTTCACCAAAAAAATACGGACGTTTCGGAAATGATTCGCGCCCTTCGTTCTTTTCTCGGCACGAACGATATGATGGCATATATTACAATGATGGCAAACCGATTGCTTGAATTGCACCGTGTTCTAAAGCCCACGGGAAGCCTTTATTTGCACTGCGATCCGACCGCTTCTGCATATTTGAAAATTATTTTAGATGGAATTTTTGGGAAAGAAAATTTTAGGAGAGAGGTTGTTTGGCGGAGCGGATGGGTTTCGGGTTTCAAATCCGCCGCAAAAAATTGGATTAGAAATCATGACACACTTTTATTCTATTTGAAAGATACTTCTTCCGATTTTACTTTTAAGATTNNTATTTATTCACCAAACATAATGAGTTTTTCTACTGAAAAACTTGGTTATCCGACACAAAAACCGATTGCTCTTTTGGAGAGAATTATCTCCGCTTCGTCAAATGAAGGTGATATTATTCTTGATCCGTTTTGTGGCTGTGGAACAGCCGTTCACGCGGCGCAAAAATTAAAGCGTAACTGGATTGGAATTGATATTACTCATTTAGCCATTTCATTGATAGAGAAAAGACTTCGGGACGCNNGACAAATATCAATTTCAATGGTGGGCATGTTCGCTTATTAATGCACAACCTTTTCAGGAAAAGAAAAAGGGAGCGGACGGCGGAATAGACGGACTGATCTATTTTCAGGATGATGCAACGGGAGCAAAGAAAATTGTTGTATCTGTAAAAGGCGGAGAGAACGTTTCCGTTGCCATGATAAGGGACTTAGGGCACGTTGTAGAAAGAGAAAAGGCGGCAATCGGCATCTTTGTCACTTTGGCAGAACCGACCTCACCAATGACGAAGGAAGCGGTTGCAACAGGCTTTTATGAATCGTTCGGAAAGCAATATCCGAAAGTTCAAATCCTAACTATTGAAGGGTTGCTTAATAAAACACAACGGGCAGAGTTCCCAGACCTAACAGATGGAGAAATGAACTTCAAAAAGGCTCAAAAAGAGAAGAAGGATAAGCAACAGGAAGGTATGTTCTAAGTCCTTATAAATCAACATGAAACTCACTTACGCTATAACTACCCATCACTGTGCGCGCGCGCAAGTTTCCATTCCCTGCTTAGACTTATTTTCATCCTTCATCCTTCTGCCTTCATCCTTACCCCCTTGAGCCATAGATAACCCCTTATAAATCAACATTCTAATATTATAAATTTCCATTTCTTTATTCCCTGCTAAGCTTTCATTTTGGGCAGGTGCTTAATTAGGCACTATATAGAACAAATAGGCACCTATGGAGGAGTTCCGGGAAAATAGGTTACGACTATCACTCCTCTCTCCGTTCTTTTCCGTGAATGCGCAAAAGAACGGAGAGAGGAATCTCCTGAAGTTTACCGAAACATTGCCCCCCATTCCGTGTTCCTAAAGTACCTAATAAACGGAGGTCAATATGAAACGGCAATTTCCGGTCATCGTTTTCATTCTTATAAGCATCATCGGTCAAGCCGATGCTCAAGTAATCTGGCAGAAAATCACTGTGCCTCCGACGAAAATAGTAGGTTTGCAGTCAAGTCCCAATGGGAAATTANNTTCGACGGCTCCGCCACGCATTTATGTTTCTAAAACCGAAGGGGACCCATGGTTTGATGAGAGTACCTATCCCGCGCCTTTTGTAATCGATTCCCAAGGAGTTTTATGTGCAATGAAAGATACGAACCTGTTTACGTCATTTGATGAAGGAGTGACTTGGCAAAAAACTCCTTCTACAATCTATTATCCCCAATTTTTGGTGTGCACCAAAGATTCATTATATGTCCTAAGTCGTACACCAACTGCTTATCAAACTGGAGATTATGGAAAAACGTGGGATAACTTAGGTTATTTAGGTAATGGATCGGATTTTGATTGGAGCGGCGCGTATATTTCATATTCAGGGAAAATTTTCGGTGCTCTTGGTTTTGACAATAGTCTACATCTTATTAGAAGTAAGAATAATCCCAAAATTCAAATGCCAATGGCTTCATTTGATAATAGTGCTCCAAAGCTTCTGACCTTTGATATGGACGGATATGGATATGGCGAGTTGACAGACGAAGTAATTCGTTCTTTGGATGATGGTTTGACCTGGGTTTTTCTCGACAGTGTTCCAAATCCGAATCATTTCCGCGTACCTTATATACCCGTTATGCATAACGCGCTCGTCGCTGTAAATGATACTATATCAGTTCTATCATCCGATCACGGTAATACATGGCAGAAAATAGGAACTGGAATTCCAGGTATAAGTCAACGTGCCTATTCATATTTTGTTGATCGTAAGGGGATGGCATTTATTTATACCGATACGGCTCTCTATAGAATGTCCCTTTTCGCTTCAGTACATAACGCACCTTCAACTATAGAAGATATTACTGTTCATTTCGATCCAACGCTTAACCAAATCTCGTTACAATCCGAAACTTCCCTCGGCTCCACAACTGCCTCCCTCTATACCATCGACGGCAGATTACTCAAGCGCACGAGGCTCGATATTTCTTCACCGGGAGTATTTTCTATTGATGTGAGTGATATGCATACACACTTTGCGATCCTGGTTTTGCAGACGGGCAGGGGAGTGATCACGAAGAAGATATTATTTTAAATAGGAAATTACAGGCACAACAGAATCTTNNATGACGTCTTAGTTTATCGGCTTTATAAAATGCACAATATGGCTCTCGCCCCCAAAGCCGATATGCCGATGAAATTTCCGGCTCTCAATATTTTCCGATTCCGTATCCGAGCCGAGTTCGATGCAGCCCCGCTTGCGTGACCAATCTTCTGCCAATTCGATAAATTTCTTTGCAATGCCTTGCTTGCGGAATTCGGGTTTGACGTAAATTCCTTCGATGTATCCAACGGGAGATGAATTCGAGCCTTCAACATATTCTTTTCTTATAGAGATATTTGCAAAACCTACAGCAATTTCGTCATCGGTTCTCGCAATAAGCATTTCATCGTTTTCGGAAGCATATAATGTATGGAATAAGGATTCCATATCTTCCTTAGTCTCATATGGCCAAAGGGCAAGAGCCATTTCAAGCCAATCGGGGAGATCGTTTATGGTGGCGACCAGGAAGTTCATTATAATAATTAAATTGTCAGATCAAAATTAAACATCACGACATCATTTGTGTCTTCTTTCCCGCCAACTGAAGCGTAGAGTTTCATTGCCGGGGGATTGCTTCTGTATGTCAGCGTCCAAGCTTCGGCGCATTTCAATTCGCGGCCGAGATTCAACATCTCGTTCATAAGTACTTTACCAATTCCTTGTCCCTGATGCGTGGAGGCAATACCTACTTCATTGATCCAAAGCTCAGGTTGCTTATCAGGGTGAACGTAATAAACAGCCGATACGAAGCCAATGACAATTCCATCATCGACTGCAGCGACAATATGATGGTTCGGCTCAGTAAGGAACTTCGCTATCAGTTGCGGATCGACAGGATAATCAAAAACATCGCCGCCGGTACGGGCAAGAATTTCTTCATCGCCGTGATGAAGAACTCTGATCTTTATTGCCATAACGATTATTTCTTATTCCCAAAATTCGGATTCTCAATGATTCCAAAAACATTTCCGAAGGGATCGATGACCGTTGCAACGATAATTCCCTCGCCGACATCCTGTGGCGCATGATGTTCAGTTGCGCCCATATCGATAAGCCGCGCGTATTCGCCCTTGCAATCGTCAATGCCCCAGTAGACGTCAACGTTCGTGCCTTTGGTGACACCCTTCATATTCGGATCAAGTCCGAGTTCGAATCCGCCGACATCGAAGCCGACATAAAACGGCTGATCGAANNTAAAGCCGGTGAGGAATCAGATGTAAAAAGAATATTTAGTATCTATTTAATAAGTTGCAGCCAATGCCCGATCAATCCTTCTGTTGTTGTCAGCCTATAGAAATACATTCCGGCAGGAAGTGCAGAGCCATCGATGGTAGTGGTATGGTCGCCGGCTAATTGATAACCATTAGCAAGTACAGTGACTTGTTTTCCGGTAACATCAAAAAGCATGAGCGATACCATACCATCTTTGGATAGAGAATAATTTATTTTCGATGCGGAGCTAACAGGATTCGGATAACTTTCCGAAAGCGAGATTGAATTTGTAGTAGTATTTCCTACTGATGCACCTCCGAAATCCGAAAGCGAACGATACCACGCGCCACCGTACTGGGTACCGATTACAACATTTCCCCCGGATATCTGGACGCAGGTAGGCCAATCTCCTCTTATAAGCTGAAGTCCATCATCCCCCTTTGTCCATGTCGATCCACTGTTAGTGGAATAATAAAAGCCGCTGTCTGCTCCAATAAATAAGTTTTGACCGGAAGCAATAAACCCATGAACGTTGCCCCACGTTTGAAGGGAGGAATTCATTTTATTCCAGTTCTGACCATTATTTGTGGTACGATAAAAATCGAGGGTATCAAAGTCATCTCCGCCACCATAGGTACCGGTGTCATGTGCGACCGCCGCGAATACAGACGACCCGGAAACAGCAAAGAGATCCGTCACAAAGA
>PLXB01000453.1 GCA_003151215.1 Ignavibacteriota bacterium | reverse complement strand
AATCGGATGACTATAATGCTGCAGGTACACACAATTTTCTTCTTTCTGTCGATGGCGGAAAGAGTTTTCAAAATAGTACTCTTACCGATTTCATTCTTTATCCGAGAAGAAATAACGGATTCATAGACGATCATCGCCCGGCATTGAAAGGAGTTGAGGGATTTCGCGCATATCCTTATATTACTCATGATGTCGATCTGCAAACAAATATGATTCACCTGGTCTATGGCACATGGTACTCTAGCAGCGTCGATACTGCAGCAGCAGCGCTTTTTTACATCCGTTCGAGCGATCTTGGAAAGACGTGGACTACACCTGCGGCTGTTGGAATTTCAAATCCTCTTTTCAATACACTCGATCATGACCGTTTCTGTCCGTGGGTTTCAGTGAATCAAAGAACAGGCGATGCATATTGTATGTATTATTCATCTGAGCGCGATCCGAATAATGCACTCATAGGCGCATTTCGTACAAAGCTTACCGGCGATCTAAAAGAATTTCCGATTCCGCTTGAAGCATCAGATTTCGACCCGATACTTTTAACGAAATCTCAGGGGGCCCCCTTCATTGGTGATTACCAGGGAGGTGATGCTTTTGATTCTGTCTATGCAGTATCATGGACAGGAGGGACGGGTAGAGACGATGGAGATGTATTTGTATCTATACAAGCTCCGAATCATCCCGTAAATTCAGTATCGGTTATTATCCATTCATCAAATATATGGCTCTCCGCTCCATCCCCAAATCCCGTTTCGAATGGGACGATAAGTTTCAGTTACTACTTACCTCATCAAGGGATTATTGAAATCGCTCTTTATTCGGATGCAGGTCTAAAAATAAGAACTGTTGACGCGGAGCGATTAGAAGCCGGAACATACTCGCAAAAATATTCTCTCGGCGGACTCAGTTCCGGATCATATATCCTTCGCCTATCAACTCCCTATAGTAGTGCGCAACGAAATGTAGTAGTTACGAAATGAGAGCAGGCTCTATCGTACGATAGCGACTTGTTCGGTATTAAAAATTATATTTCCAATAGTATTAACGGTTGAAGCACGAATGAAATAATTTCCTGAAGGGACTGCGGTTCCGTCTGCTCTCTGGCCGTTCCACGACCAAGATGAAATATTTTTTTGTGAGATCATAAGTTTTCCTGTTGCATCGAAGATCTCTATATTGGCCTTATTCGCACCGGATATCTCCAGAGCAATATTTCCTGAAGAGGGATTCGGAATGGTCGAGAAAGTAAATATCTCAGGATTTGCCGGTGGTTGAACACCTGCTTGTGGTATGATTCTCATTGCTTCGAGATTATAAACCAGAGGAGCAGTTCCTTTGCCCAAAACAAAACGAAGCTGATTATAATACATTTTCGAATCGCTTGCGTGAAAAGTAATTCGTACAGCCATCAATTCTCCGGGCATTGCTAACATCGGCAATCCGCTGCATGCTCCTAACGGAGTTACGGTAAAATGTACATCTTCATTTCCTAATGAGATAGTTATGACCTCGAGGTCTATCGTATCGGTAGATTGGAAGAGAAACGTTTGCCCAAAACTATCGCCGGTACCGGACATTTTCAGTGTTGGAAGAATAGATGTGCGATCAAATGGATTGATCGTATTAAATTCCGTAGGCCTTACAGCAGTAGCATGGATATCATACTCTGAAGAATACCCACCCGGTAAATCTAAAGACTGCAATGCGATTTTAGCGATAAAATCATCACTGCCGTCAGATTTCGGAACAAGGGGGGTAAAAGTAAGAGCGATCTGCTGCGTTTGATGCGCAGGTATTGTTAGAGGAAACAGATTGGCTGCAGAGTTAAATTCGGAGCTGTCGCCGCCGGTAAAATTAATGCCTGCTATGGTCTTTGGCATATTCTCAGTATTGGAGACATTGATGAAACCATCTGATTGAGCACCATAGAAAACAGGTCCGAATATCGAGGAATCACAAACCACTCTGAAGCAGCCAACGTCTTGCGCTGCCGCTTCAGAGGACGTTCGGATGATCCCTGCAACTATAAAGCATATGCAGAAAGTGCAGAATTTTATTTTATTCCGTTTCATACTCTTACCGGTCGACTACTGTATTCGAAAAAAATATTATTTTCTGAGAATAACATTTCTTGTGGCATTTGTCCCTTTCCTGTGGCGAAAAGAGAGGTTATATAAAATACAAAAAAACTTAAGTTCGAACAACTATCAAAACCTACCTCTTATTTTGTATGCTCGGATTCTGCCCGCTTGTTCCATTCCATTTCCGAGAGCGGAAGTTGCAGTCCGCGAATATCATAGATGAACGGATCTTTTACCTCATCGGTGAAGATGAGAATTTTATTATAGCTTGGCAGACGTTCGAAACTATGGTAGGCAATTCTCAACGAAAATAATTCACCGGGAGCTATATCCATCGGCAGTGTATGCCCAGGCTCTACCGAAGAAAGATCGAACCTGCCGTCATGCTTTTGAAAATCGACAGAATTGATCGTTATGGTATTTGGGGATGTATTCTTCAGATTGAAGGTACTGATGAACTCTCCGTCTTTACCGACCATTGATAGCAGAGTCCCATGCGTCGTGGATACAGGATTGAAATTAATGATCGCTGCGGGACTTGTCGGAGGGACTGTATTTACCGGGATATCCTCATAACTCACTCCTTGCAATAGAACTTCTCCGGCTCCCAAATGCTGCTTCGGCAGAAAAAGGACGTCAATATAACCGACGGATTTCTTATTTGGTATTTTAGGTTTGAAGCATGCATAGCCCAGTGAAACAGATTCACCAGGTGAAAGTCGTTTCGGAAGTGTGATAATATCCGAGAGCTCAAAAAATTCGGCACCGGCTTCAAATGATATTTTTTCGATCGTCAATGGAGAATCTGTTTCATTAATCGCGATCAGTGGCTTACACTCGGAATCTTTGATTCTTACGCGAAAATTTAACTCTGCGTGATCGGCAAGAACATTTTGAGCCTGTCCATGTCCCTGTGCTTGTATAAAGTTTGGTTTTATACAACAGAAAAAGGAGGCAAGGGCGAGTACCCAAACCTTATGTATGCTCAAAGATCGCAAAAACTTCATTGCCGTGTGGGGGCAGTAGTGATGTTATTATAGAAATCTGCCAAATCGGGATTTCGTGGTAAATCCGGAAGGCAGCCTCAGTTAGAATCGTCAGTTCTTTTCATCGTGGCAGAAATGAACTGAATGGTTATATAAAAATTAGCAAGACGGAGTGATAGTTCCCTCACCCTTCATTCTGTATAATCCTATTTGGACTGCGCGATACCCATCTTGTTGTTCCAGGGCATAGACGAAAACGGAAGCTGTATTGCCTGAATAGGATAAGCAATCGGGTCTTGACGTTCTTCCGTAAGAAATGTCAGACTATTTATGCGCAGCTCATTACGCTTAATTGCATGGAAAGCAATGCGGATAGAAAATGTTTGTCCCGGGGCCACCTCTATCGGGAAAGATTCTCCCGGGTCGATCGAAAGAAATTCAAAGATATTATCCTGCTTCTCGAAGTCGACAGAATTGATGGTGTAAGTCAGATTTGATACATTCTTAAATGTAAAGCTTCTGGCGAATTCCTGATCATTACCCTTCATATCAAGAAGAGCCGAATTTGTCGAACCTCCCGGAATGCCAAAAGGAATAGCTGTTTCCGGGGCGATTACTTTTACTACAGTATGGCCGACTACAATCGTGTTTTCCTGCTTTTCGATCTTCTCGGAAGTATTTGGATTTTTATTTGTGAAAGAGAGCGGAATAGTTGTAGGTACTTGAGCATGAACCTCCGGTATGCAGAAGTTTAATCCGAACAAAACAAGAGCCCCACAAAAAATGCGTGCAAAAATGGAATTGTGTTTTAGTGACATGGCGTGGCTACCAATGAATGATTTTAGCAATAATGTGTCTTCAAAACTCCGTGACAAATCCTGAAGAGGTTGATGGTCTTGTTATCCCGTGAAGGTAACAATTCTAATGTATTAAGTGCTTTCCCCGTGACGAAAAAGACATCTTAAGGGCTTTGTAAACAACCCCATTTATTTAAAGTTCCCGATATAGGGGATTAGCGGTTAAACTATTATAAATAATAACTTGTAGGTATAAAGGAGAAACTGCCTTACTACCCCCCAAAAGGCTCATCATTGGTTCCGAACACCGATTTGATCTCTCTTTCAAGATGGGTTTTGAGTTGTTTCAGATCTTCGGTAACAGGCTGGATTTGGGAAAGAAATCTTTCTGTCATGCGCTTCTTTTCCTCAATATCTGCATCGGCAGAGCCGAATGTTTCTTTTGCCCAGCTGAGAAGCGAACGCTTTGCCTGAATTCCTTCCAGTTCGGCAATTGGTTTTTTTAATAAAGAGGGGTCGCTTCTAAAGCGTCGGAGTATTTCTTCAAGCATGAGCATTTGGGCAAGCTGCTCGAAACCGCCCGATGCCCCATAGAGATGGCTAAGCGTTTCGTAG
>PLXB01000451.1 GCA_003151215.1 Ignavibacteriota bacterium | reverse complement strand
GAAGTAATATCGGTTACGGAGACCGGGGATTGGGTTTCAGGTATCGGAGCAGATATGTCCTCAAGTGGGACGGACTTCAGTCCGTCCGAAGAAGAACGGACTGAAGTCCGCTCCACTGTACTTCCGGTCACTGGCGATGGGCGATTCAGAACGGATGAGGGTCGGCCTGTCGGCAGCGCTTTTGCATCTCCCTTCATCGATCGTAATTCTTCCAACAGGGAAGTGATCTCCATGGCGCGCTCAGTCATCGTCATCTCGACAAGTGTCATTTCAAGTACGATGCGCGGCGATTGCGATGCCTTCAATCGCTCGAGTGCATTGAAGCCGAGCCGGACAAGCCGCAGGATATCGCCTTCGGTAAAACTCTTTCCATCTTTTGCATAAAGCTCCTGATGAAATTTAATGACTTCAAGAAGTTCTTTCTTTCCGGTGACGATCACCGTCAGGAAATTCCTGAAATGTTCGAGCAAGCCCTGCAGAAATTCCTCTATATCATAACCGCGTGATACAACTTCGAAAGCTAAAGAAAAAGCTTTATTGGTTGCCTGATCGCGGATGGCATCGGAAACTTCAAAAAAGAAGTCGGCGTCGATCAGGTTCAGCGCTTCGCGAAGCTTCGTCGTTTCGATCGTCGTGCCGCAATAGGCAATTGCCTGATCGTAAATGGATTGCGCGTCGCGCATCGAGCCGTCGGCTTTTTTTGCAATGAGCAGGAGGGCATCGTCATCGATCGTAATGCCATCGGTCGTGGCAATATGTTTTAAATGCGAAACGATCTGCTCGATCTGAATGCGGCGGAAATCATAACGCTGCGTTCGCGAAAGAATTGTCGCCGGTAATTTCTGAACTTCCGTCGTTGCAAAAACGAAGATCAAATGCCGAGGCGGTTCTTCCAATGTTTTCAGCAGCGCATTAAAAGCGCTGGTCGAAAGCATGTGAACTTCATCGATGATGATAACGCGGTATTTTCCTTGAAGCGGCGGATATTTAACGTTCTCGCGCATTTCGCGCACATCATCCACGCCGTTATTCGAAGCGCCATCTATTTCGGCAACATCCATAGAAGAACCGTTCGTGATGGATCTGCATATTTCGCAATTATTGCATGGCTCATAACCATTTGCTTCGGCATTGGGGCAGTTGATCGCCTTTGCTAAAATTCTGGCAACGGTCGTCTTGCCGCAGCCTCTCTGACCGGTAAAAAGATAGGCATGGGCAAGGCGTCCTTCGCGAATGGCATTCTTCAGCGTCCGCGTAATATGATCCTGTCCGACGACTTCATCGAACCTTTGCGACCGCCATTTCCGAGCTGTTACCTGGTAATTTTCTGACATAATTTTAGCTTACAGCTAACAGCTAACAGCTAACAGCTGACAGTAATTTCCTGCCTTACTCCGTTTTAGCTTTTCGCTTGTTTTCAGCCTTCTGCCTTCATCGGTTCCGCAGATGGTGCCCATCATCACCGCGTCAATATACAACATCTAAAACGCAAATGCAAGGTGCCGTGCAAGATTTCTTTTTTATTGTGTAACATCATGAGAATCTCATGTGTCCTATAGTTGTATCTACCTTTCAAAATGTCTAGGATCATAATCCTTTGAAGACTTATAGTAATTCAAATGAATCGATATTATATTATCTGGATAGCGTTCAACCTTGTCAGTTCTTCTATTGTTGGAGCACAGCCGATTCTTGATCAAAGTCAACCTATTGGCATTTGGGGTTTGAGTGCACGCATTCTTCCAGGTTACTTTGTAGGGCAATCTTTTACAGCTGGAATCTCAGGAACCCTCGTAGAAATCGATATGGCATTCTTTAATCCAATTAATGGAGTTGGGATTTTAAACATTCATGCCGGTGAAGGTTTTGCCGGTACACTTTTGCAAACGTTAAATGTAAAAGTGGTTTGCTTGGGGAACGACACACTTATGCAGTTTATGACTTCCACGCCAATTATTGCAGGACAAGTATATACTTTTGAATTTATTCCTGGCGCAGGTATGCCTGATCCTTATGGTGTGAGAGAACAGTCACCAGGACCTTATCCCAGAGGCAAAGAAATTCAGGCTATTGGTTTCATTGAGCAAATTAGTGATGAATTTGATTTAGAATTCCTAACTTTTGTTGTACCCTCATTATTTACGCAACCGATTTCTTATTTAAATATATTGAATATCTCCACCTACCCCAACCCCGCAACAAATATCATCACACTCGGCTATGATCTTCCAAAAGCATCATCAGTCGGGATTACTATATACAATGTTACCGGAGTGCGGATGCAGGAGATTCAGCGAGTACAAGGCGAGATCGGGCATCATGAAGAGTTGCTTGATCTTGGTGGTTACTCAGAGGGTACTTATTTTATCAACGTTTCAGCCTGCGGAACGACGGAACGCCAGATGGTGCAAGTGGTGAGGTAAACGAGAGGCTAAAATTACGAAGGAGCCGGCAGGTGCCCGCCGGAATTATATAGGTGCCTATCCATAGGAAATAGCATAAAATCAATTTATTTTTATTTTTTTTGCTTTTATTTTTCAATAACTTACAAGGAAAGACTAAGGTTTTGCGAAAATACGATTAGGATTTTGCCGGAATATTTCGTATATTTGTATTCGAAAATACGCTCACCCATATTTTTTATGTTTATTTTGTCATGGGATTAGGCTGCTTTGCAGGTGATTTTATTGCAGAATAAGCTTAGGATTATGGGAAATGCAATGACGTACTTTCGTGATACTCCATGTGTTCTCCGGTGCCTATGATTAAGCTCTCCTGGCAGTCAGCATGTTTCTGAGTGCCGGAGACGAAGGAGTATTATCCTGACTGCCAAAACCCTGACTGCCAAACCGAGACTGCCAAAACTCAGACTGCCAAAACTCAGACTGCCAAACAAACTGCTATTAAACTGCTTACCCCCCATTTTGCGAAGCACTTAGCCGTGAGCGCGCAAAATGTTCGTTCTTTGAAAATTGAAAAAATGTCTGAACCTTGATTGTAGGAGATTAAGATTATTTTTAGGATTGGATTCCTAATCTTTCCTTAATCTCCAGAATCTCTTAAAATCAAGGTTCAGACAATCACAGTTCAGACAATCTTCAGGAGATTGCCGCGTCGGGCTAAAGCCCTCCTCGCAATGACNNGTCGGGCTAAAGCCCTCCTCACAATCACACGTAAAAAGCTAATCCAAAAACGCCCAGGTCACATCTAAGCGGAATTGGAAGCCGCCGCGCGGATAAATGCCGACATTATAATATGGCGTTCCCAGAAGATTCAGGAATGAAGCATTCACTGTTGCCCGCTGATCGATCACCGTCGAAATTAAAATATCCAATATATATTTTGGCTGCACCAGCCGGGCATCGTTGATCGCCTGCAATCCTCTGGCATCGAGACCGCGGTAGATATAATAATCGGAAAAGGGATCGTAGGTCAGCGACGGACTGAGCGTGCTCATATACCGCGCTCGTAATCCGAAGCTCATCCGCAGGTTTCCTTCGGCGATCTCGTTCTCATAATACAATCCTGTTGCGCTCTGTATGCGCTGGTTCAAATTCGATTGCAATGCCGGATTGGTGGAGTACTGCGAAAGCGGAACTGTTGCCGGAAAAAAAGTCGTCTGTAACGAATAGCGGAAATAGGAAAACCAAAGATCCATATTTTCGCGGATGCTTCCCGAATGAATATCTGCCGATGAAAAAGCAGGTGCTACATTCGTATCGCTTCCATCGAGTGATTTCAGATACACACCTTCGGGTTCGTGACGATCGAGATAGCCAATGGAAAGTGCAAAACGCTCCCGCACGCCGAACTTCACGTTCATATTAATGAATGCTCCGATATTTCGCAGATCGTATGTGGAGGTCGGCGATGGCGATAGGGTTGCGCGGTCACGGGCAAATGTTGCCTGTGCAGTGAATTTCAAAGCCTCCGTTAATTTTGCAGAAGCTTCGACTCCGAAATTCGTCAGCAATAGAGCCGGCTCGCCGATCAGAGCGACGGAAAGTTTCGATAGGGTTTCGCGGAAATAGCCGCTGATACTGATTCCGAATAATCCCGATAGCGAAAGCGAATCGCTTCCCAATGCCGATAGCCGCGTTTCATTAACATTCGGAATCATAGTTCCGATATTTGAGCGCGTGAGATATTGCGCATCTCCGCGAACCGTAGCTCGCGTAATGAATTCTCCTAATTGTAATGTTGCCGGCTGCAAAAGAGAGATGCCATATCGCTGTGCCTTCACCAGATCGGCGGCGTAAGCCGGAAAAGCCGAATCGCGTCCGAGCATTGCTCGCGCCGAAGTCGTTGCATAAGCGCTAAACTGCGTCCGCTCTGTTTCGGAGAAAAGCGAGAATCCAAGCTGCGCCAGCACATCGAATCGTGTACGATGATCGAAAGGCGAGGGGTCTTTGATGGTCCCAAGCTGCGGATCGAAAATATCGGTTGTGCTGTCGCGGGAAACACTGCCGCCGTTCATTCCGCTGAAAGCGGATCGATACAGCATGAAAAGCAATCCGTTCACCGTCTTCGTATCATAGGTAGCCTGTCCTCTGATCCACCACTGTTCGATGCGCGGATCGAATGTGAGATCTCCGGGATTCGCAATAGTGCCGGCAGTGCGATGATACACGCCCAGCGCAATATTCATCGGCTCGGAAGTATTGATGCTGAAAATTCCTTCGAAATTCGAAAGCTCATCGGCAAGTTCCTGCGTATAATGAAAACGAGAATAGGGAACCGGCGCGCGAAACCGTTCAAGNNGCGTGATCTGCGCCGGAAAGCATTCCTCCGTTTTGAATGGTTGTCATGCTTGCAATTTCAAGCGGAAAAAAATTCAGATCGGTATTTCCGGTGATCGGATCGTTGAGCGGCAAAACACCTTCGAGAAATGACGAAGCCATCGGCTCGCTTGTGCGATTGGTGAACTCAAACGATTCGCGCCCATAGCCTTGATCGGTCTGAATAAGCGGATACGCACCGTTGGTTTCCTGCAGCAATTCGGAAAAAGTCATCGGTGAAGTATAGGCACGGACAGCTTCATTCGTGATCGNNGACTGCAAGAGCGCGGCGATAGATCGAATCTTTCTTATGAATGACCGTGTCATGACCCTGGAATGCAATGTCTTCGTGTTTAAAGACCGTGTCTTTTTTTACTGTTGCTGCCTTTTTGATGACGGTATCTTTTCTGAGGACGGAATCGGAAGGAGATTGGGCTGAAGATTTTGTTGCAGTAAAAAGTGAAAACAGTAAGATAAAGCAGCTCAATCGGTAAGTCATTCTCAGTAGTGCAAAGCGAAGCGAAGAATCCCTGCGGGATTCTTCGCTTCGGCCAGAATGAGTAGGAAAATTGTATCGGTACTGTTTCAGAGCCTTCGTTGTTAAATTAGTCTTAGCGATTAACGCGATATTTCTGAAATTGTTGCATCCATTATAGATACGTTGAAATCCATCGCATCAAAATCAGTAACGATCCTCGGTTCGACCGGCAGCATCGGGCGCAATACGCTTGATGTGATACGCCGCAATCCGGGCAGATTTTCAGTCAAAGCGATCAGCGGAAATACGTCCGTAAATGAAGTTCGCAATCAGATCGGTGAGTTTCACCCTGAAACGGTCGTGATGACCGATCCGAATGCTGCAGCAACATTGCAAAATGAATTTGGCGGCATGATCAAGACAGGCGTCGAAGCATTAAATACTATAGCGCGCGAGAGTGATATTATTGTTGCCGCAATGGTTGGTTTTGCAGGATTGCGTCCTACGTTCGAAGCCATTCGTGCCGGAAAGCGCGTTGCCATAGCCAATAAAGAAACGCTCGTCGTTGCCGGAGAACTTATGACGGCGCTTGCAAAAAGAACCGGAGCCGAAATTATTCCTATAGATTCGGAACATTCGGCTATAGCCCAATGCCTTGTCGGAGAATCCTTAGAAAGCATTAAGCGAATTATTCTTACTGCAAGCGGCGGTCCGTTTCGAACTCGTGCGAAGGAGACCTTCGATTCCATTACAGTTACCGAAGCTTTGAAACATCCGAACTGGGTAATGGGCAGAAAAATAACCATTGATTCTGCAACGCTGATGAATAAAGGATTGGAGATCATCGAAGCGCGCTGGCTTTTTGGCGTGCCGCTTGATAAAGTCGATGTCATCGTGCATCCGCAGTCGATCATTCATTCGATGGTCGAATTCTGCGACGGCAGCGTAAAGGCACAGCTCGGCGCACCTGATATGCGTCTGCCGATTCAGTATGCCTTAGGATATCCGGAGAGATTTTCTCAGGAATATGACACCCTCGATCTGCTGACAAATGATCGGCTTGATTTTGAGATGCCCGAGATCGAGAAATTTCCCTGCCTCGGATTGGCGCGTGAAGCATCCGAACGCGGCGGCTTATATCCTTGTATCTTGAATGCCGCGAATGAAATTGCCGTTGAGGCATTTTTAAATGAAAAAATCCGTTTCACTGATATTCCCCGTATGATCGAGCAAGCGATGCAGGAAGCTCTCCCCGGTTCGGCACAACCTCTCAATGCATCGACAGATCATTCGATTAATGCAAACATAGAAAGAATATATCATGCAGACCGGCAGACGAGGGAATTTGCGAAACAGATGCGTAAGGCAGCCGTATTCTCTTAGGATAAATTTTATCATAGCTCTTTTCATTCTCGTATTTAGTTCTGATACTTATGCGCAGGGTAAAGTAGTAGATCAGGTACGAGATCTAACGAAGAAAATAAATCTCACCGTCGGTACACCGATCGTCAACGACACGACGGAAAGAGTGCTGAGAGTTATTGATAAGATCCAGGGCATCTCACGTACGATCCATCGGTATAACGAGCGATACGGTAATGACAGCGTCCATGCAACGCGATTTGTCGATCGGGAACCGGATGAAAAAGCAATAGACACTCTGATCAAGAATTATTACGATGTCGTAGTTGTCTCTGATTCTGTGAACCAGACTTCCCGGTGGTATTCATTTCTTGTTCGAAAAGATCTGAAAGAAGTCAGGTATTACGATCTGAAAAACGGAAAAACCGGCAATATGGATGACTGGAAAAAGATTTGGCCTGCATCGGAATTTCTCAAGGGAAGGAATTGAGCTAGGATGATACGGACGCCCGCTTAAGTATGCTGCTTCCATTCAGGATACGATAATTCATTGAACTCCTTTGCATGGAAAAGGATTAAGTGTTAGACAAAATTTTATGACGACTATTACAACGCTTTTTTACTTTATCATCACCATTTTTGCGCTGGTTTCAGTGCATGAATTCGGACATTTTATCGCAGCACGGCTTTTTGGCATGCATGTACCGATCTATTCGATCGGCATGGGACGCCGTCTTTTTGGTTGGAATAAGCATAATGGCTTCACACTTGGTCCGCTTTCAGAGGAATTTGAGAACAAACTCGGCGCTCATACCGATTACCGGCTTTCGCTTCTGCCCATCGGCGGATATGCGAAGATCGCCGGCATGATAGACGAAACTCAAACCGAAGCCCTGCCTCCTGAGCCGCAGCCTTGGGAATTCCGGTCGAAAAGCTGGTGGAAAAAATCCATCGTAATCTCTGCCGGAGTCATTATGAATTTCATTCTTGCAGGAGCGATCTTCATCGGCATTAAATTTTCCGAAGGAAAAGAAATTTATGAGACCACAACCATAGGCTATGTCGGGCAGTCTTCGGTCTCTGCAAAACTTGGAGTGCAGGCGCATGATAAAGTAGTTTCGATCAATAACAAGCCGATCACGAACTGGCAGGACTTGGAAGAAGAAGCGATGCTCGAGCAGCTTGACAGGGATTTTACAATGACGGTCGAGCGCAACGGGAAGCTTGTTGATTTTCATTATAATGCAAAAGATCTTGGCACGGAGGACCCGCGTAAGAAATTCGGACTTGTACCGGAAGGTTACGGCGGGACTCGTATAGCGGCAGTGGTTGCTTCAACGCCGGCTGACCGGATTCATCTTCAAAAAGGCGACGTCATTACAAAAGTGAATGACGTTCCGATCGAAAGCCCTACGGCGCTTGTCGATAATATCAGCACGCATCCGAATCAAGAGATAACAATCAACTGGAAACGCAATGGAACGGAAATGACTTCGAAGGTCACACCTGATGCCAACGGGCAGATCGGTGTCCAACAGATTCCCGAACCATTTCAAGGCAAAGTTCGGATCGTGAACTATTCAATATTTCAGGCAATTCCTGTTGGTATTGAAGAGCTTTTTCAGCAAACAAGGCTTTATATAAAAAGCATTGGCATGCTCTTCAGCGGAAAAGTAGATGTGGGCAAGAATGTCGGAGGTCCGATCAAGATCGCAAAGTTTGCTAATCAAGCTGCTGAAGGCGGACCGATCGCCTTTTTCGGTTTCATGGCAATTCTTTCACTTTCACTTGCATTTTTGAATATACTTCCGATTCCTGCACTCGATGGCGGGCATCTCATCATTATTCTCATCGAAGCTGTCATCGGCAGAGAGTTATCTCAGGGATTCAAGATGGGCTTCCAAAAAGTAGGAGTAACATTACTTCTATTGCTCATGGCATTTATGGTCTTTAATGACATACGAGGTTTATAGAATCATTTGCTTTCCTATAACTCTAACTCCTTACCCTAAATTAAATGTCAAAAAGTGGAGAATTGTGGAATTTTCTTAGCCATTTCTTCATTTTCTGTTATGCTGAGGATTTTGTGGCTTACGTTTCAACGTAATGTATCATGGAAGAGAGACTCTTTAATTGAATTTTGAGAATCTTCCGTTACACACTACTTCGTCATTGCGTAGAGCCACTGAAAGTTTTCTCCTCACTTCAACTTTAATAATATATGATCAAATTACAACGCAATTTCCTTTCACTTACCGGAACAGCTCTTATTCTTCTTGTTTGTCTCCTTATGTTATCGCAGACCGCTGATGGTCAGCCTGTAACAGGTGATACAATGCCGAAACAAGAAGTCTCATGGCCGCATCATCTCACACTTGGCTTAGGTGCAGGTCTGAACTTAAACTTTGCAAGCGGCGATTATTTCGAAACTGTAAATAGTAACACATATTCAAAAGGCTTCGGAGCGGCGCCAACTTTTTTTGCGCTCCTGGAAATACCGTTGGCAGAAAGTTGGATGCTTGTTCCACGTCTGCATTATTCTGATTACAGCGCCTCCTTCACCGATGGACATCTTGTTGCAACTGCCGGGACAATATCTCCGAACTTTGCCTTTAACGTTCAGACAATAGGTATCGATATTCTCGGCAAATATGCATTCAGTGGTTTTCATATTCTTTTTGGTCCGTCGTTCGCTACGATGATCAAGAAGACGTATGCGAATGGAACAGCAAGTGCCGCCAGCTCATCGAGCAATGATCTTCCGGGAACAGGAAGTCTTTATGCTGCGATCGGAGCCGGGATCGGATATGATATTCCGATCAATAACAAACATTCTGTCTGGCTTACCCCCGAAGCATTCTATAGTTATCCTTTGACAAACTTAGGGCCCAATAACGGCAGTTTAAAAGTTTCGACGCTTCGTATAGCACTGTCTGTAAAATTTGATATTGGAGCAGAGNNCCCTCCACCGCCTGCGCCATCAGAACCGCTTGGCGTTCAGGTTTCGGCAAAAGGAATTTTGCCGAATGGCGATATGACAAACGATCCGATCATTCCGGAGCAGGCATCGCGCACCCGTTCATCAATGCAAATGCTTCCTTATAGTTTCTTTGATAATAATAGCGCGGCGATACCTCCGCGTTATTCACGCAATGGTGCAACGGGTTTCAGTGAAATGCAGCTTGCCGGGAAAGACGAAATGGAAGTCAATCATGCTGCGCTCGATATATGGGGAGCGCGTATGAAAGAATATCCGGATGTGACAATAAAGGTTACAGGTTGTAATTCGAACTCCGGCGCCGAGCGCGCAAAGATCGATCTTTCGAAACAGCGTGCAATGGCGATACGGGATTACCTGGTAAATACATGGGGCATCGACGGCAAACGGATCACCGTCGATCAACGGAATTTGCCCGAGCTACCGACTAACCCTGTTACGAAAGCCGGTATGGAAGAGAATCGCCGTGTGGAAATAACATCGAGCGATCCGCGTATCACCGATCCCGTTAAGATCGAGAACCGCAAATCCGAATCAGTCGGAGAAACGCGTGTACGTTTCGAAACGACGCTGACCAATGCTGATAAGGTCAATATTGCAAATTGGACGATTAAAATGGATCAGAACGGTACGCCGATCGGAACAGGTGAAAGCGGAAATGGCGCGCCGCCGAAAGTGATCTCATCGGTAGTTCCCGATGCGATGAAATATGAAGGCCAACCTGTCCATTATCAGATGGAAATTACCGATGCCAACGGAAAGAAATATACTGCCGACGGTATGACCCGCGTTGTCAAAAAAACTGTCGAACACGCAAATCTGGAAAAATATGCGATGCTGAGTTTTGATTTCGATAGATCCGAAGTCAATGATCGCGCGCAAAAAATGATTAACCTCATTGGCGAAAGTATCACGGTTGACGCGAATGGAGTCGGCGTATCAGGCTTCTGCGATAATACCGGTGCCGACGATTATAATCAGGCTTTGAGCGAAGCTCGCGCTGCCGCCGCTGCCGATGCTCTGCGCAAAGCAACGCGCCTTCCCGCCAATACAAACGTCACCGGACACGGTAAACGCGATCCGAAATTCGTGAATGAGCTTCCCGAAGGCAGAATGCTCAACAGGCGCGTGGAAGTAGAAATTCAGAAGTCTAATAGGTAAGATCTGTTATGGGGGACAAGCCAAGGTAACCACGGACCGAAAACAAGGGGCACACTGAGTGTGCCCCTTTCTGTTGTAACATTGAGTTTTTATCGATATTTGTGTTACATTTTGATTAAATTTTTTTCCAGACTTGCTATCTTAGCAGTTCTTATTCTTCTCACTCTCTTTTGCATTCTGCTTTGGAAAAATCCGTTGAGAGAGAATGCGAAGGATATCTATATCATTGTGCCGAAGGGTGCATCGGTGAGTTCTGTTTCGGATTCACTTGCCAAGTACGATCTTATTCGTGCAAAGATTACATTCAAAATCGCTGCGCGGATTCTCGGAACAGGTTCGCGCTTACAGCCGGGAAGTTATAGGATTGCATACGGATTATCAAATACGGAGATCATCTCGAGACTTGTCGGAACAGAGTTCGCAATTCTTTTCGAAGCGACATTTCCCGAAGGCAGCCATATCCGCCGCATCGCATCCATTGCAAAAGAAAAGCTCGGTCTTGATTCGGCGCTCTTTGTAAGGGCTGCAAGCGATACGGCATTCATTCATTCTCTCGGTGTTCCACGCGAAGCAAAAACAGCGGAAGGATATTTATTTCCCGACACCTATAGATTTTATCTGATGATGACTCCGCAAGAGCTCGTCAAACGAATGATTGCAAGATGGAAAGAGATGATTCCCGATTCGCTTCTTGCAAAAAGAAAAGCGATGGGGTTATCAATTCATGAACTTATGACTCTTGCTTCCATCGTCGAAGCCGAAGCGAAACTACCTGCTGAGCGTGATACGATCGCAGGAGTCTATTGGAATCGCTTAAAGATGGGCATGAAGCTCGATGCCGATCCGACAGTGCAATATGGCTTAGGACTTTCGCGCCCGATTACGCATAACGATCTTTTTAAGGAGAATCCCTACAATACCTATCTCAATATCGGCTTGCCTCCGGGACCCATCTGCAATCCCGGCAAACCTGCTATCCTCGCAGCGCTTAATCCTGCGAAGCACGACAAACTGTATTTCGTCGCACGTAGTGATGGTTCAGGCGGGCATTACTTCTCGCATTCGGATGCAGAGCAGGAGAAGATGATTCGGAGGAGTAATAAGAATGAGCGAGAATAAAAAGGACGAATTGAATCACTGAAAAAAATAATAATCTCCAAGGCTATATCCATATGCCCTTACAAGCTAAAAGAAGATTTATCTCAAAATGACGCAACTATTTAGCTCTGTTTCACGTAATAGAGAAGTTATATTGTTCGTATTTTACTTAGGGGCTAAAAATGGATTTATCTTTTCTGACTCATACATGGTGGGGCACATTCATCATTATCGTTATCGCAGGGCATTTCACAATCATGTGTACCTCCCTCTACCTTCACCGCTCGCTGACTCACGGAAGCGTTACGTTTTCGCCAATTGCCGCATTTCCGATGCGTGTCTGGCTTTGGCTTTTCACCGGCATGTCTGCCAAACAATGGGTTGCCGTTCACCGCAAGCATCATGCTTTCGTTGATACGCCGCAAGACCCACATTCGCCCGTCATTCACGGCTGGGCTGCTAT
>PLXB01000074.1 GCA_003151215.1 Ignavibacteriota bacterium | reverse complement strand
AGCTTGCAACAGAGCTTTCAAAAGTGGCAACCGGAAAGACTTTATATATCTTAGATGAACCGACTACCGGGTTGCATTTTAAGGATATAAGGCATTTACTCGATGTTTTGCTTGAGCTTCGTAATCGCGGCAATAGTATCATCGTTATCGAACATAATCTGGATGTTATTAAGATGGCAGATTGGGTGATCGACTTAGGTCCCGAAGGCGGCGAGCCTGGAGGATATATTGTCGATCAGGGAACGCCTGAAGAACTGGCTGAAAGATTTCAAAGAACAGGAAGCCATACGGGAAGATATCTGTATAAGGAATTATCAATACCATAATTTTTGTCAATGAACTCATTCACCCAGCAATACGACAATACCATTCAGAGCCTTGATGATGCCCTTTCGTCACTCATCGATTCAGGCTCAGATTTTGAACTTGAAAAAAGCGGCGACGTCCTCGTTATCATTTTTACTGAAGGCAGCAAATTTATCATCTCTCCTAACTCCCCTGTCAGCCAGCTATGGGTTTCTGCAAACTATGAGGGGCATCGATTTAATTTTGATGAAGCGAAGCAAGCATGGTATGATGAAAAATCAAATGAAGAATTTCTTACTTACCTTCGCCGTTTGTTAAGTGAAAAGTTATCGGAAGAGATTTCTCTATAGCATATTGCATTAACTTTCATCCATCCCCCATGAATAAAAGCCGGCTTGAAGCATTCAGCGATGGTGTTTTTGCCATCATCATTACTATTATGGTGCTTGAACTCAAGATGCCGCATGGCACAGATTGGAATGCGATAAAATCCGTACTGCCTTCATTTGCCAGTTATATCCTCAGTTTTATCTTCATCGGCATTTATTGGGGAAATCATCATCACCTTGTTCATGCTGCTCATAGTGTAGACGGTAAAATGATCTGGGCGAATCTGGCGCAGCTGTTCTGGTTATCGCTTGTTCCGCCACTGACGGCTTGGATGGCAGATACAGATTTCGAGCCCATTCCGGTTGCCATCTATGGAGGCTTGCTTGTTGCCTGCGGGGTGGCATTCACCATTTTGTCGCTGATCATTGTAAAAAGCCGACCATCAGAAAAAGAAGCATTATTCCATGCATTTCGCAGATCCAATTCGAAAGGCAAGATTTCGACGATCGGCTATATTCTTTCCATTCCACTGGCATTTGTCCACCCGCTGATCTCCTGCATTCTTTTTATTAGCATTGCCCTGATGTGGATCATACCTGATAAAGATGTGGAAAAATTTATAACACAGGAAAGCGAAACAAGGAAGTAGTGACAATGGAGTTAGTGGCTCCGCCTTGTAGGTGAGCAAAGCCCCTTACTTAAGATTTTCCTATCATAAATGGTAATCTTCTTGCAATGCAAAAAAGCGCTCTATACTTTTTTGGAAAAAAATAAGGGCATTCTTGCGAATACCCCTGCCACGCAGATACATCTACTAATCATAAGAGATAAGTAGTTTCGGAGGGACAATTTAATACCAAATAAAATTTTTCTTCCTTCAGTATTTATCTGAATGTGTGTTACTAATAACTTCGATTACCATATCTTCCGGACTTCCTGGAGGAATAGGTTTTTCGGTATCGATCCCGTTTTGCCACAATGAAAGCACCAATCCTCCTAAATTGTAATCAGCAGCATTGCATACCCTGAATTTGTGATCTCTTAGATTAATTGTTTCTTCGAGCACAGAAAAACCGTAGTATTCATATCCTTCATAATCAAATTGTGGATGAAACCTCAGACTATCGCTATACTCCTGAATACTTCGCCATTGCCACATTTTTGCTCCACGGACGTCGTTATAGCAATATTCAAGTGGCGTTTCTCTGATCCTCACTTTCAGATGAATTGAGTCCGTTCGTACTAAAGTTTTTTGATCATATTCCCAACTTGAAGACTCCGAATTGCCAAAGAATACCCAATCGTGAAGTTCCCTTGGAGCAGTATAGAATTTTTGCTCACCAACATCCTGAGCGTGCAGAATTCCCGCAGAATAGAAGATTCCGGATATGGCAATAACATAACGCCAAATATGGCGCGTACAGAACATTTTGTGGTATGGCATAACTAATGAAAAATGCATACTGAAGTATGGTAATAGCATCTACATGAAATACCGTGCCAAAGTCAATAGTGCGATTATTTGCTTATATATAGCAGAGGATATAGAAATACTTGTAAGATTTTCAGAAGGTTTGTTAAGGAAATTTACTAAATCTGATTAATGTGGAAATTCAGTCCTAATACTTAAGCAACTCAATAACTGCCTTTCTGAATGATTCTTTCCCAGGCAGCACTTCCCCTTCCAAATTCGGAGCAAATGGCACAGGAGAATCAAAACTTGCAATGCGTCTGATCGGAGCATCAAGAGATTCAAAGGCATGCTCAGTAATTAGTGCGCTGAGCTCGGCACCAAAGCCGGCAGTAAGATTATCTTCGTGAAGAACTAATGCTCGATTTGTCTTACGAACACTTTCAAGAATTGTCTGCTTATCAAGAGGAACGAGTGAGCGAATATCTATGACTTCGATATTTGCCTTACCTTCGTTTGCAAATTCATTCGCGACTTCAATTGCAAGTGGTAATGTACCGCCATAGGTGATGATACTCAGATCACTTCCCTCTTTGGCAATTTTTGCCTTACCCAGTGGTACGGTATATTCACCATCAGGTACTTCTGATTTGAGTGAACGGTAGAACCTCTTATGCTCGAAATAGAGGACGGGACTATTATCACGGATCGCCGAGATAAGCAGACCTTTTGCATCTTCCGGTGTTCCGGGGCAGACAACCTTTAAACCAGGCTGATGCGCAAACCATACTTCAGGATTGCGCGAATGAAACGGTCCTCCGCTGATCCCTGCACCAGTTGGGCAGCGAACGACAATCGGAACAGGCATTGCCCAACGGTATGCCGTCGTTGCAGCAATCGTAACAAGTTGATTAAATGCATTGGTAATAAAATCGGAAAACTGCATTTCGGCAACAGGTCGGTATCCGAAAAGCGATGCACCGATTGCTGCGCCGACAAGGCCCGCTTCGGCGATAGGAGTATCAATGACACGATCTTTACCAAATTTCTGGTAAAGTCCCTTCGTCGCTTTGAAGGCTCCTCCGAAAGAACCGATATCTTCACCAATCAGAAAGACCGAAAGATCTCGCTCCATCTCATAATGCAGCGCATCGTTAACGGCTTCGATGTAGGTTTTGAGAGACATGGTACTTAAAGCATCATTGCAAGGAGTTCTTTACCACGATGAAGCAATCTCCTGAAAAATAGTAGAAAATCAGAATTATGTAAAACCTCCGAAGATGCTTCGTCGTCGCTTACGCGACTTCTCGCAATGACACTAAAATTATTTCTTCACTACTTTCTTCCGGCGTTTTTTCTTTATAGGCTCATTTACCTTTTCGGTAACTACCCTTGCTTGCAAGAAAAGATGAAGATAATCTCTGCCGCCGGCTTTGGAATCCGTGCCGCTCATATTGAAGCCGCCGAAAGGATGAACTCCGACAAGAGCACCGGTGCATTTACGATTAAGATAAAGATTGCCGACAAAAAATTCCTTTGATGCGCGCTCAAGCCTTGAACGATTTTTAGTATAAACTGCGCCTGTTAAACCGTATTCTGTATTGTTTGCAACCTTTAATGCCTCATCAAAATCTTTAACGGGAATAATTGCCAGAATAGGTCCAAAAATTTCTTCCTGTGCTAAACGAGCATCGGGCGCAATGTCAGAGAAAACAGTTGGCTTAATATAATATCCTTCTTTTCCATAAGTAGTGCCACCGGTGATCAGTGTACCTTCCGACTTGCCGATCTTTACATATTCCATGATCTTTTCCTGAGCGCGTTGATTTACGACAGGTCCAACAGCTTTATTATTGCTCGGATCGCCCATCTCAAGATTTTCCACAAGTTCTTTTACTTTCGCAACAAGCCTCTCATAGGCAGGCCGTTCGACTATTACCCGTGAACATGCAGAACATTTTTGACCTTGAAATCCAAATGCCGAAGTTACGATCCCTGCTGCAGCAACATCCACATCAGCATCTTTCGATACGATGATTCCGTCTTTGCCACCCATCTCTGCAACAACGCGTTTGATCCACTTTTGTCCTTTTTCAGGAGTGGCAGCAAACTGTGTAATGCGAAGTCCGATCTCTTTCGATCCTGTAAATGAGATAAAACGTGTGATCGGGCTTTTGACAAGATAGTCACCGATTTCGCCGCCGGGAGCAGTGAAAAAATTCAAGACACCATCCGGCAGCCCGGCTTCATTCATAATCTCTGTAAATAACCATCCCATCATTGGTGAATCGCTCGAAGGTTTCAAAATGATCGTATTACCCGAGACAATGGCAGCACTTGCCGTACCGACTAAAATCGCAAATGGGAAATTCCAGGGGGGAACAATGATGCCAACTCCGAGAGGAAGATATTCTAAATACCCATGCTCTCCTTTATTCTTGTGAACCGGCTGTTGCCCGCCGAGACGGTACATCTCTCTTGCATAGAATTCAAGAAAATCAATCGCCTCGGCCGTATCGGCGTCAGCTTCAGCATAATTTTTTCCTACTTCCAAAATCATCCATGCATTGATCTCATATCTGCGACGACGTGCAATGGCTGCAGCTCGGATAAGAATGTCCGCTCTTCTGAACGGATCAAATGTGCGCCATGTCTCGAAGGTTTTTGCTGCAGTATCGAGAGAGCGTTGGGCAAGACCTATAGTCCCCTTTCCGAATTTTCCGATGATCTCGCCTGGATGAGCCGGATTTCTGGAAATAATAAAATCGTTTGTTTTGATGCGTTCGGAGCCGATAAGAACCGGGTACTCTTTACCGAGATTTGCCCGTGCCTGCTTCAGGGCATTCTCAATTGCCGCCTTTTCTTTCGGAAGAGAAAAATCTATTGTTTGTTCATTCCGAAAGTTCGATAACCTCTTAGCTGGCATTCGATTGACTCCTTAATAATTTAATAATAATAATTTCACAAGGAAGATATAAACACAAGAATACTCTAATAGAATTCAGTGTTTTCGCGGCTTTTGGAGTAATTATTCGCTAAAAAGCGGACGGTATCTGTCCCGCAATTNNCAATCGATCGAGATACGCAAGGAATGCAGGGAATAACTTACGCTGTTGGCCGAGGAGAAGGTTATACTCTGCAGCGCAGGTATTTGTCTTAATTGATAATTCCTTCTTCAGATCACTCCGATAGATGCGAAGTGTATATTGATCACCATCAGGACATTGCGGTGAAACGTCCGAACCATCAATGAAAAAAAGTGCGTCTTGTCTGATAAAGAAAAGCAGTGAGTCCTCATCTTTCGGCTCTAAGAATGCCAAACCGCGTGGCGTTTTCCAAGAGCCATCCTTCATATGCTGTTGAGTATCGAAAGTCATTTGCCCTGATGTATCGATCCAAATTTCATCATGATGCAGTTTTGACAATGATCCCGCTGCCTTAAGATAAAAACCATACTTAACTGTTTGAGGAGTAATTAGTGTATCTTTTTTCGACTCCGCCTTTCTTAAAGCAGTAGACACAGATTTTCCGCTGTTACAGGAAATAAACGCCGCACAGAATCCAACAAAGAAAAAAATCGATAACAACCTTACACTCATACTTTAAAAATGATTCGTTAATAGTTGTAATGTCATCCGAATAGATGGGTTAGAGTCGCTATATGTTTGCAAAATAAAATCAGGCTCAGTTCCGGTAAACACTTCTGAGATATAAGGATCACCAAAGCAGATCACCCCGGCAGGATGAATATTCTTCTCAATCAATTGGTGAGCGAGCTGGGAAGCAATTTGAACTATAGATCCCTTGGAGGATTCTTCTGCCAATGCCCCCCTTGGGCGGTACAATGTGAGAANNGCTGCCTGTATTAACCCCTTCTTGTGAACCTTCACTCATAAGCAAGAATAATTCTATCCCGGAAAGTTGTGAGGAAAAAAAATGAAGGAGCAGTTCTCTTTGCTTCTTCTCTGACTCAGTACCCGAAGCAATGATTATTACGGATGAAGTGGTAAGCGGTTTCGCAATAGTACCCTCAAGAGTCAGAGAATTCTTCGCGGCTACATGTGCGATCTTTCCATGATCAAGCCATTGTACTTCTATCCTTGGAATCCTTTCGATAACATATTTATTGCGAAGTTTTTCTATTCTTGTATTACTTTCTATAATCGACTGAATTGAAATCCTTTCCCGTTCAATCGCAAGCTTCAAACCGGTATATGCAACCATTGGATCTGTTGGCATCAGTAGAATATCGGCTCCTGCTGAGAATGCGCGAATTGCAATTTCTGCCGGATCGCTTACTATTTTCTGCAAACCGAACATCTCGAGCGAATCGGTAATAATCACTCCATCGAACCCAATCTTTTCTCGCAATAATGTATAGCACAAAAAACGGGAAATAGTAGCAGGTAGAACTTTATCTTCTTCTCTTGCTCCAAAAGCATAAGCAAGTTTTGGAGCAGCAATATGGNNACAGTTCCAACATCTCAAATTCTTCCGGAGTCTTATCAATTATTGGTAGATCTCTATGCGAATCAATATGACTATCCCCATGTCCGGGAAAATGTTTTGCAGTGGAAATGATCCCTGCATATTCCAAGCCTTCGTAAAAGCTTATTGCACATTGTGCTACAATTTCCGGTTTGCCTGAGAAAGCGCGTATATTAATAATTGGGTTTAGGGGATTCGAATTTACATCAGCAACCGGAGCAAAATTCCAGTGTAATCCGAGAGCAGACATTTCAATTCCGATCGTACGGGCAACTTGCCTTATCCCATTTTGGTCATCCATTCTTTCGAGTGCCATCAAATGAGGAAATTCAGTACCGCCTGTATGTAATCGCATCGGAAGGCCCCATTCACAATCGCATGACATGAGTAATGGAGGTAGTCCNNGATTTTTTTGCAAGGACTTGAAGTTTATCGAGAATAACAGGGAGACTTTCAACAGTGCCGCCGAAAATACAAAAGCCGCCAATGAACTTCCCTTCGATAAGATCATTAATGAACTGCGTGTACGACGGTTCCTCTTCATACTTCGTCACTTCAAGCCGCGGCATAATCACTGCGGCTACCATATCTCCGATATACTTATTGGTCTTATTCACAGTCTCAAACAACAAAGGAAAAGATGAATGAATCTCTCTTTTGACAAACTTCGTTTACTTTTACGTGAGCGATAAAATAAGCATAAATATACATGATAATCCTGTTCGCCAGCTTCTTGAAGAGCACGATGCGTTTCGCGTTTCGTGTAATGATCTCCTTGGTTGTCTGGAACGTCTTGATAAAGAAGGTTATCGTGCGTCCATAACAACGAGCGACTATGCACTCATGCTTAAAACACGGGAGAATATACGCGAGCATTTGAACGTTCATCTTATTAAAGAAGAAGAGATTTTTTTTCCACGCCTGGAAAAACTTGTTCCTCAAGGAAGGATCAAATTTCTTTATTTGAATTACGATCATGAATACCTGCGCATCTATTTCGAAGAGTTTTGCTCAATCGTCAGCGATTATGAGAATGACCGGATTCCGATGCATATAACGGTTCGCAAGCTTATTGAAACAGGGAAGCGGATCGTTTATAATTTGCTGCAACATATTCTTGCAGAAGACACTGTGTATTTCGAAGTTGCAGAATCCGGTTTTTCGAAAGAGGAATTGGAAGAAATGGGAAAAGAAATGAGACAACTTGAAACACGTCTGAAAGAACAACACATTCAATCCATTTCCTGATGCAGCTTACTCCTTCCCAACTATCCGCACTCCGACTCGCTTCGCATACAGCTATTATAGCAAATGCAGGGTCAGGAAAGACGGCAGTGCTCGTCGAACGGTATCTGAAAATTCTCGAAACCTTTCCTGAACTCCATCCTCGGAATATTGTCGCAATTACATTTACTGATGCATCGGCTCGTGACCTTAAAAAAAAGATAGTGGATGCACTGAACGAACGACTGGAAAATTGCGAAACAGGAAAAAGACGCGACCGATTACTTGAAATCAGACGGCAAGTAGGCGGTGCGTATATTTCTACTATACATTCATTTTGCATTCAATTGCTTCGAACATATCCGGTGGAAGCGAATGTAGATGCTTCGTTTACGATTCTCACAAGTCCTGAAGACCAACTGCTTAGAGAAGAATGTCTTCGTGCCGCGTTTTACGATATATTAAATAAGGCTTACACCATTGAAGATTCGTCTGAAGCAGCCCTCCTTCCCGTTTTTCGACTTTTTGGAAGAAGAAAAGTCGCTTTACTTATTCACTCCTATCTTGGATCGAGATTCAGGTTGAACGATTTAAAGTCTTCTCTTTACTCTCAAAATGACAAAGAAATACTTAATTATTGGAAAAACACATTAGATAATATACTTAAAAAAGAGATAATCGATAAAATAGATATTTCCTTCTTTGAGCGATTGCTTCAGGATAAAACAAAAAAGGGGACACATCGTCAAAATGCCGATGAAGCATTATCTAATTATTTATATTCAAAAAAGATCGGAGAGAAGGTTAAAAATTACTCAGCACTCATAAATTCTTTTTTTACTAAAGATTATACTCTTACAGGAAGATTATTCTCATCCGAAACAAAAGAAGCCTTTCAAAACGAAGCCATTGCAGTTGTCGGCCCGTATGCTAAATATTTTGATCTTATTAATTCCTATATTGAATCTTCTAACAATATCTCAAAGACGACACTCTATTTAGATTATACGCGACAACTCCTCGAAATATTTACAAGAGTTCTGAGTGCATATGCGGAGCAAAAGATAAATTATAGCTTCTTAGATTATGATGATGTACTGGAAAAAGCTCTCAACCTTGTACAAATCCCTGAGATTCAAGCAGAACTTGTTAAGCGGTTTTCTTATATTCTTATAGACGAATATCAAGACACTGACACTGCTCAATACTCTATTGCAAGAGCATTAACCGGAAATTTTCATAATTCAAACCGTCTCACTATAGTCGGCGATCCGAAGCAATCTATCTATTCATTTCGCAATGCCGATCTTGAATTATTTCAGGAAACGATTCGAGAGATCTCTGCGACCCACACCCAAGATTCTCCGGTTATTCTTTCTGAATCATTTCGAATACTTTCATATCCTCTTGCTTTCATAAATAAAGTATCTGAATATTTATTTGATGATAATTCGCCTGACAGAACGGAGAATAAATTTACCCCGCTCGTCGAAGGGCGAAATGAAAGCAGCACCGGAACAATTGAACTTATACTTCCCCTTCCTCTCGAGGAGCAACATTCTTACTCCCAAGATGCTTACGATAATGAACCTGTCGAAGACCAAAACACCACCAACGAAGTAGAGCTTATCACATTGTAGATAAAGCAAATCATTGCTGATAATTCCGGGAAATATTTCCTTCCCGAAAAGCATCAGGGTGCCATTATTCATCGCCCCCCCCATTATAGCGACATCGCCATTCTGCTTCGCAGCCGGACTAATCAAAGCAACATTGAATCCTCTCTACGAAGAAACAATATCCCATTTGTCACATACGGCGGTAAAGGGTTCTATGCTAAAGCGGAGATTATTGATATTACAAATTATCTGCGGTTTCTTATTAATCCCAATGATGATATTGCTCTTGCCGGAATCCTGCGATCGCCATACTTCGGATTAAGCGACGTCAATCTCTATCGACTTGCCCCTGAAAGAAGTTCCGTCACAAATCTTTGGCAGCGACTTTCACTTCATATCATGACAGGTAATGATCAATATATTACTCGAGCGTATGAACAATTAAGCGATAATCTCCAGTTAGTCGGAAGAGTCAGTACACAGTTCTTGCTCCAGAAGATAATCACCGAATCAGGCATTTACGGCACGCTTCAGTCACTTCCGGACGGAAATCAGAAGATAGCAAACTTAGAGAAGTATATACGTTTTGCCCTTGCATTCGGGAATGAAGGATATTCGGGCACCTTCGATTTTATCGAGCGCATAGCACTTCTT
>PLXB01000391.1 GCA_003151215.1 Ignavibacteriota bacterium | reverse complement strand
TGGAGTTGAATGTGACGGTCAGATTATTTTTATTTAGGTCAAGATATCCCTTATTGATCACTAAATAAAAGTAATCGACATCCGGTCCGTATTTCTCCGGATCGCTGGAGTATGTAAGCTTCACTAAGACCGTATAATTCTCCGGAGCTTTCGGCGAAATCGTCACATGAAAACTACCCTGAAAATTTTGCACAAGGGAAAGCGTATTGGCTTTTCCGAAATCCACAGTTTGGGTATTAGCAGATATTGCCTGAGCAGTATCGTCAAGATATTCGATAGTTGCCTGAAGGTCAGTGACCGGAGAAAGATAATTACGAACATGAAGTACGATATCAGCGCTTTGCCCGGAGTTCAGAGAGCCATCGTTATTCTGATCGAAGATCTCGAAACTTTCCAGACGGGCCGAATAGAGCGGATTATCGGTTATTGCGCGGAGAACATTGACACTTCCTTTACCGGTATAGCCGGGATGAATATCATGAGTGGCATCTAATTGATCGCATGTAGCCCGCAGCCGCTCAACTGCCTGATCGGGATCGAGATCGGGAAATCTCTGCCGAACAAGCGCAATAGCACCGGCGGCATTCGGCGACGCCATGCTTGTACCGGACATGATTTCATATCCTTCATTTGGTACGGTGCTCAGGACGTCCAGCCCGGGGGCGCTGAGATCGACATGAGTGTTATAATTGGAAAAATCCGTAATTCTATCGGTAGCATCCACTGCAGCAACCGATAGCACATGATCGTAGGATGAAGGATAAAAATCCAGGAATGCAGAGCTATTACCGCTTGCTGCTACGACAACGCAATTTTTTCCCGTTGCATAATTAATGATATCCTGCCCAACCTGCGAGCGATTCGTGCCGCCCCAGGAATTATTGACAACCTTCGCTCCATGATCGGCTGCATAGATAATTCCTTCATAGCCGAATGAAACATCGGAACCGGTATTATCTCCGCATTTGAGGATAAGCACTTTTGCTCCGAACGCAACACCGCAGATTCCGATGCCGTTATTTCCGGATGCAGCCATGATGCCGGCTGTATGAGTGCCATGCGTTGCCTGAGTATTGGGGTCATTATCCGGAGCCGTGCCATCGTCACCGGCAAAATCCCAACCGTGCCAATCATCCACGAAACCATCGCCATCGTCATCGATGCCATTCGAGCGTTTATCAAAGCCATTAGAATCCAACCCCGTTTCGCCGCTATTGACGAAGATGGCATTTGCAAGATCCGAATGAGTCCAATCTGTACCGATATCATCATCGGCAATGAGCATTGTCGAATCACAACGGACAATATCCCATGCCTCAGGAAGATGCATCAGTGGCAGCGCATATTGCTGACTGAAATCGGGATCATTCGGAGTGAAACAAAGACTGTATCGATAGCGCGGTTCCGCACATTCAACAATGCCGGATTTTTTCAAAAATTTTTGCGCAGATTCAAGGCTGATAGTTGTATCATAAAATAATTCGAACCAGCGGGAAATATGCTCTTCGCTTGTTTTGAGTTTTATTATATCTTCAGATTCTTTTATATTGATCCCATCCTGATTTGTTTTCGGAAAGAGGATCGGATTTGTTCTCTCACGCAATTCTTCCAGAACCACATTATGCTGAGGAATAAGCGGCTTAACGGATGTAACATGAAACGTTGAAGGAAGAGCCAGCAGTGCTGAGATCGCTTTACTATCTTTCAGAGAAAATTTCTGCGGATCGAATTTGAGCGTATGGATTTCGGGGCTTGCAAACGCAGCACGGAACGCGGTAATCGCTTCGGATTTAATTAAAAAGAGAATGCGTCCAGGCATCGTCTGCTGGGCGAAAGAATTTGACGCATGGAGGACGATCCAAGCGATAAGAATAAATTTGAGTTTCATAAAATCTTCGTATTACTTTACGGCATAGATCCTCATCCCACTGGAGATGAAATGATTGATGCTGCGTATAATAATAAACACAGTTCGCTTGAATATGTTACGCGGTTTTGCTTCGCCGGGAGAGATTATTTTCTTGGACCGAAGTATTTCCATCAGCTTATCACCCTGGTTCGTAACGTTGATCTTGCCGAAGCCCACTTTCCGTAAGTAATTGCGCATTGTACGGTTACTGAAGATATTCAGATGTCCTTCCGGCATAAAATAGAACCAGTCCGAACCTCGGAGCATCCGTTCAGGGCAGTCATAATTGCCTGTTGCCATAAAAAGCACTCCGCCGGGTTTTAACCAGGCATGGATCGTTTGAAGGGATTCCATTGGATGCGGCAGATGCTCGATCACTTCGCGCATGACGATTGCATCGAAGGAATTCGGCAGGTAACTGGCGTCTTCGATAGATTTCGTCTCGACAGAAATTCCCATCTGCCTGACAAAATTGGCAGCATATTCCGATAGCTCCAACCCATAGCAATCGAAGCCATGTTTTCGGGCTTTATCGAGGAAGACTCCGGTGCCGCAGCCGATCTCAAGAAGCCGTGGTTCGTAGTTCATCGTTCTATATTCGCGAAGAAGAGCGAGGATAGTATCGCAGTCCCAATCTTCGAGTGTGAAATCATCTGTTCCTTTCGAATGCTCATTGACATCTTTTACGTAGTCAATGCTTTTATCGAATCCATGACCTTGAAAATAATCGGCATCATATAGAGCTGCGATCTTTTCCTGCTTCAATCTGGGATTCGTATAGACTAATCCGCATTTATTGCATTGTACCATACTAAAGCCGCGCTTTTCATAGCGTTTCGTATAATCATCGGCTCCGCAAAAATCGCAGATAACTTTTTCGAAATCTTGTTCTTGAAAATTCATACTTATTTTTTTTTGTAAATGCCAAACAAATGTCATCGCGAGGGTATGCGACGGTGAGGAAGCATAGGCTTTAGCCCGATGTGGCGATCTAAAATTCTGAGAATACAATTTGCCTTCAAGATTTTAGATTGCTTCGCTGTCGCTCGCAATGACATTCTTCAAAGTTTTGGTCAGCCCCTCAACAACTAAAACGCATTCGCCCTTTACGTCATTTGGAAATTGTTTCTCGATGGAATCTAAAATTTCTTTCAGACTGCCCCGATAAAATGTTTCATACATTTTTGTAATCTCGCGACCAACCGCGGCTTGTCTTTCTTCGCCTGCCGCTTCGATCAGCTCGCCGATCAATTTTTTTATGCGGAAAGGAGATTCATAAATGACGGTTGTACGTTCTTCTTCTGCAACTGCAGCGATGCGGCGCTTGCGGCCTTTCTTTAACGGAAGGAAGCCTTCAAAGACGAAGCGGTTCGTATCGATCCCGCTGGCACTGAGGGCTGCGATCACTGCCGATGCGCCGGGAATCGGAACGACATCGACTCCGACCAAGATTGCCTCACGAACGATCGCCCAGGCCGGATCAGATATTCCCGGCGTGCCGGCATCGGTTATAAGAGCAACGCTTGCGCCGGTACGGAGATCTTCGAGGAGTTCTGCGGCACGCGCCTGTTCGTTATGTGAATGATAACTGACCAGCCGCCTTGGCTTAATGCCGTGCCTCTCGAAAAGAATACGGGCATGTCGCGTATCTTCGCAGGCAATAATATCCGCTTCATTCAAAGTGCGGATCGCCCGTAGCGAAATATCTTCGAGATTGCCAATGGGGGTTGCGACTAAATACAACATTGAGAGATTTTGATTTTCGATTTAGCAGACAACAAATTGAGCATTAACAAAGGATTCATTATTTTCTTGGCAGCTGCCGTCCTCACCGGTTGCGCAGCGACTCATCACACTGCCATGATCGGCTGGGAAGGCGATAAAATACGCCTTGAATTTTTTCCTCCCGATGTTGGCTCACCGATTCTGAAATGTCTTTCCTGCAATGAAGCAATGGCTCCGCTGCCTCTGCAAGTGAACGATCAGGGGATCGCTTATATCAAGATCGAAGATGCGAAGAATGCTGTGACCACGCATTTTCGCCTCGTAGGAAGCGGCATCGATACGGCGCTTACCTTGGATGAGCGGACACCGAACGGATTGAAAGATAAATTCATTGGAAGGTTGATGATCTTGCGATATGCTATTATTTATCGGGATACGACGATGGCTGAAACCGTCGGTCATCTTGAGCGGCAGGACGAAGTGAATCTTTTCGGAGAAGATGATGTGTTCTATTATATTCATCATCCTGGCTATCCTAAACCCGTTGTGATTTTGAGATCTCATGCGGTACGGATCAACTAGGCTAAAAGGAAATACTATGGATCGCAGAACATTTCTCAAACTTTCGGCAATTGCTCCGGCAGCAGCATCCGTTACGCTTGGTACATCAGCGCATCAGGCATTTGCAGAGGAGATTGCATCATTCGCAGGAGGCGAAGAAGCCTACTGGGATTCTATCCGTAAGCAATTTCCGATAACAAAAAACCTCCTGTTTTTTAATAATGGCACGATGGGACCAAGCCCGCTTGCCGTTACACAAGCTGTAACGAAACAAGTAGAGCATGTCGATGCAACTGCCGATTACGGTTTCGATCATGAAAAACTCAATCAGTCAATAGGAAGAGTGATCGGAGCATCCGGTGATGATATTGCAACAACGCATAATGTGAGCGAGGGCATTTCTATTATTGCAAGCGGATTGCGAATGCAGCCTGGCGATGAAGTTATTCTGACTAACCAAGAGCATGGTGGCGGCGCAATACCATGGCTGGCGCGCGCAAAACGTCATGGCATCGTCGTGAAATTTATCGAGCTTNNACGAAGATCATTGCTGTTCCGCATCTGACTTGCACGATGGGATACCTGCTTCCTGTCAAACGTCTGACACAACTTGCACATTCAAAAGGTGCATATCTTTTTGTCGACGGAGCGCATCCGCCGGGAATGCTCCAAACAGATGTGAAAGATATAGGCTGCGACGCATACGCAAGCTGCGGACATAAATGGCTTTTAGGTCCGAAAGGCACGGGATTTCTTTACATCACGAAAGAATTCCGCGAGCAAGTTGTACCGACCTGGACTGGCGCAGAGGCTGATAAACATTGGGATTATACTGCAACCGACGGCAACCTCGAATTTTTACCGACTGCAGGACGCTACCGTTTTGCAACGCAAAGCTCATCGCTCTATACCGGTTTGCAGGCTGCGATCGATTGGCAGGAGAAGATCGGATTTGCAAAGATCGAGGCGCGGATTCTGGATCTCTCGAAACAGCTTCGCGAAGGCCTCATGCCGCTTGCACCGGGAAAATTCGATATACTGACTCCGCCGCACATGCTATCGGGTGTAACAACGATCAAACTCAAGAACAGCAAACGCTACATTGATTTTGCTCATGACTTAGAAAAAAGATATAAGATTCGTACGCGCATTGTACCTGAAAATGGACTGGAAGCCAGCCGCTTCAGCGTCCATGTCTATACGTCAAAGAAAGATGTTGAAATATTTCTTAAAGGGATGAGAGATTGTCTAACTACGGTTTAAATATATGAAANNGCGGGGGAACGCCTCCGCAAATAGTCCGATTTGATACACGCCCTGAAGCTCCGTTTCGCGGGGATACGGTTTTGCTTCAATGGGTTGTCCGCGGAGCTGATAAAGTCACCCTCGATGGCACTCCCGTACCGGATTCCGGTGGCATGATAGTCCTTCTTGATAAGTCAAGAGATTTCACCTTAAAAGCAACTGCGACAAGAGCCGAATCGACAAAAAAATTAGAAATAATCGCCCAACCGAAATAAGAAATTAAAAATTAAAAATTGAGAATTGAAAAAGAAATACACAAAATCATATTCCTCAAATTTTTAATTTTACATTTTTAATTTTATATTTTTTCGCTCATGCCCCAGCTTCCCGACCCCAATAAGTATAACGATCCGATCAAATACTTTAGGGATTCCCATGCGCTGATCACGACACAAGTAAACCTTCTCGAAAAACTTACTCAAAGTGCCGAAGTAAAGGGCGTCATCAAAAGCATCAAAGAAGATAATGAATGGGGGGAAATTCTGGATTTTCTTGTCAATACTGTGCCGCGTCATGAAATAGATGAAGAGCTTGCGCTTTTTCCTTTTATGATGGATAAAATACCGCATGTCGGGTTTCAGCAAAGCTCTAGTCCGATCAGATTTATTCAGGAACAGCATGAAGTCATGCTTTTGCGGGCAACGGAGCTGCTGCGAATATGGAAGCAAACTCTTGCCAAGAACGAAATAACCAACGATGAAGCAACGCAATTTATTATGGGCGCAAGAGAACTCGTAACGAACTTCCGCGAGCACATGCGCCGTGAGAATGAATTAATTTATACGACTGCCAACGACGATCTCCTCAGTCCCTCCGACCGCCAGAAGATCCTGGAAATCATCCGCGAAAATAACAGCAAAGAAGTAATGTCCGATTATCTTGCCTACGATCAGCCCACATATTCGCTTACGGGCTATTCGCCGGTAATAGTCACGAAAGATGAAGAAGGCGATGCTGTTTCAGAACAATCGCTTGAAATTGAGGAAGATGATTCGGATGAAGAAGAAGAGGAAAGTGAATAATTTCGCTTATAGATAATTAGTTCTTGTCCAACTTAATAAATCTCCCATGAATAATGCCGTCTCCTGCTTTGCAAATAATTTCATACGCTCCATCAGGAAGCATGCTTGCATCAAATGAAAAATCTTTGGGATTTTCTGTTTTGAAAGAGAGCATGTTCCTTCCGAGAAGATCGCATACTTCAACAATTGCATTTTGGTCTTCAAAAGATATTTTGCAATGCACAGTTGACAAAGCGGGATTAGGGTAAATAGAAACGCCAGTTGCATTACCGGATGTATTCCCCAGGAAAGTCACGGAAGAATGCACTGCATCCGGAGTAAAGACGGCAAGACCTCTATCGTTCGTGCCGAACCAGATATTTCCGCTATCATCGGCAGCTACTGCCCAGACTTCATCCGAACCGATCGCAGAATTTGTAAGAGTAAAATTTTTCCATGTTGTGCCATCGAACTCCGACGCTCCGCCGGGATTTCCAATGTAAGAAGAGAACCATATATTTCCGCGGCTGCCAGCAGCGCAGCCTGAAAGCCCTGCTAAAGGTCCCGCTGTAAATGCTTTCCACTCGGTTCCCGTCCATTTTGCGGCTCCTTTTCCGGTTGCAGCCCAGACATCACCATTTGACGCAGTAGTGATGCCCGTAATTTGATGCGACGGAAGCGCTGAATTCTTATCGTCAAAGACATGCCAAATGCCCGATCCATCGAACTCGGCGATGCCGCTGAAAGGAGTAGCTGTCCATGTCGTGCCATTCTTATCTATGGAGATCGAACTTACTTCGCCTTCCGGTAAACTTGAATTTGATTGTGTAAAAGTTTTCCAATTACTACCGTCAAATTTTACAAGACCGGATGGAAGTCCGGTGTTCCCTTGAAGCTGCGTTCCTATCCAAAGCACACCGCGCTTATCAAAGGCAAGCGCGCTTATTTCATTCGAGAAGTTTAGTAATTTATTGAGGTCGAATGTCTCTGCAGTCACTCCGTCAAATTTAATCAGTCCGTTCCCCTCCGTTCCGATCCAAACATTTCCTGAACTATCTGCGCAAAGTGAGAAGACCTGCGAACCATGGAGTACAGAATCATAATTTTGCCAATTCTTACCATTAAATGCAGAAAGAGATCCATTCACAAAATGTTGAGAAACAAACCACATTCTTCCTTTACTATCTTGCGTGATCGCTCCCATATCATTTGTTGTAAGAGTATTATCGGAGAGATTACAAAAGAGCGTCCAGGCGCTGTCTTTAAATCGTCCGATTCCTCCTCCGCCGTTGCCGGCAAACCAGAGTTCATCACCGATCGGAAGTGCAGCGCATGTTCCGAAGAACGGAAATCCGGTCCCATTTTTCTTCCAGGGATGCTGCTCTATATCGGTATATTGGCTTAAGGTATCATTAATTCTTACTGCATCGACTTCATCGGCTCCCCAAATATAACCGGCAGTTTCGGAAAGTGTGAAAATTGCATTCGAATTATAACCAGTTGGTACATCATACCAATACCAGCCAACACCCGGTACGAGGCGATTGATAACGCCATTAAAACCTACAAAGAGAACTCCGTTGTGATCGATAAGCATTGACCATGGATTTTCCGGATCAAGTTCGTAATATAAAGTATCTCCATGAAAAACCCCATCCAGTGTGTCATTATGAATTTCCCACTTGCTGGCGCCGTCAAATTTCAAAATAAAGCCGCGAGTACGCGGAGCAGGAGTATAATGGCATCCAACCCAGATATTTCCGTTTCGGTCAGCCGTGACTGCTTCGATAGTTGTGTCACACATTGGCGAATTCGACATGTCATATTTCGTCCATGTGCCATTATCGAATTTGAGCAATCCATTCCATGTAGCTATCCAAATTCTGCCGAGACTGTCGCAAGCCGGAATTCCTCCGGAAGAGCCGGGCAGCGGTGAGTTAGATTGATTGAAAATTGTCCACTTTCCTGCACTGAGTCGCGCAATGCCGCCATTATTTGTCGAGACCCAAAGTGCTCCGTCTTTACCCAGCACTAACCTGAATATTGCGTTATCCGGTAAGCCGGAATTATCGGTTGTGAGAATCTCAAAGGTATTGCTGGTACGGTCGAATTTGATGAGTCCGCCGTCTGTTCCGATCCAAAGGAATTGCCCGTCCGCAATCATGCAACGCGGAGTGGTTGTGTTACTAAAGTGCCTCCAGCCTGATGCCGGAATACTTTGAGCGAAAAGAGCAGCGGAGATGAAAAGCGAAAAGCAGACACAGAATATGATGAGTCGCATGACCGTATGTGCTATTAAAATTAATAAACACATCTAAAGTTCGGTAGTTACAGGAGCAATTAATTATTAATGCTCACCCATCCATTTCTTCGAAGCATCTAAGGCGAGTTCTAAACTCCCTGTCACATTTTCTTCTCCGAGTTTTTTCAAAAATCCCGATTGCTCCAATGCGACGAATGGCTGCGAATGAATTTCTGCTATTAAAAATAATCCTTTATGATGGTGAACCATCTTCTTCCAGATATCTTCGATGGCTTTCATGCCCGTTGCGTCGAGCGCAGTAACGTTGCGCATTCGCAGGATAAAAACTTTCGGAACGACGCTCATATCTCGTATCGTCTCGATGAATTTCTCCGCAGCGCCGAAGAAGAACGGTCGGTTGATCTCATAGACTTGCACCCCTTGCGGGATTTCTTTATTTATTAGGGTCTGGCTGTTCTCAGGTTCTTCGCCATCGACAAATTCTCCGGTGATAACACTGACATTCGTCACAAGCGCCATCCGTCGCATGAAAAGAAATGCTGCAAGGACCATTCCGACTTCGATAGCAACGGTAAGATCGATCACGACGGTCAGGACAAAGGTCGTCAGCAAAATTGCAACATCGCTTTTCGGAGCCTTGAGCATACTCTTGAATGTCCGCCATTCGCTCATATTATAACTGACGATAACAAGAATTGCTGCAAGCACGGGAATCGGAATCATCGAAGCGTATTTGCCGATGGCAAGCACCACCAACAGAAGAAAAACCGAATGGACTATTCCGGCAACGGGAGTTCTCCCACCTGATTTAATATTCGTTGCCGTTCTCGCGATCGCTCCTGTAGCAGGTATGCCGCCAAATAATGGTGAGAAAATATTTGCAACACCTTGCGCGACAAGCTCCATGTTCGAGCGATGTTTCGTGCCCAGCATTCCATCGGCAACAACTGCCGAGAGAAGCGATTCGATAGCGATCAACACCGACATCGTAATGATCGAAGGAAATAATTCCTTGATCGCCGCAAAGGTAATATCCGGTACTCTCATTGAAGGAAGCGCGCTGCCCAAGACTTTGAATTTCGTACCGATCGTTTCGACAGGAATATTAAGGACCTGCACGAGAATTGTGCAAAAGAGAAGCGCTATGAATGGTCCCGGTATTTTTGTCGTAACCTTCGGCCAATAGATGATGATAAGAATTGTCAAAGCAGCAAGACCTAATGCATACCAATTGAATGATGTAAAATTCTGACCGTATGCAGTCCATTTTTCAATAAGATCGGCAGGCACGGCTCCCATCTTTAAGTCAAACAGATCCTTGATCTGCGAAGAAAAAATAATAATTGCAATGCCGGAAGTGAATCCGGTAACTACAGGTGCCGGAATAAATTTTATAACGCCGCCCAATTTTGCAAGACCCATGATAAGGACTATAACACCACTTGCTACTGTTGCAATAAGAAGACCATTCACGCCGAATTTCTGCACGATGCCATAGATCACGACGATGAATGCACCCGTCGGACCGCCAATCTGCACGCGGCTTCCGCCCAGCACAGAGATGATAAAGCCGCCAACGATCGCCGTAATGAGTCCCTGCTCCGGCGTTACTCCCGAAGCAATGCCAAAGGCGATGGCAAGCGGCAACGCTACCGTTCCGACGATTACGCCGGCGATCAGATCCTTAAAAAAATCTTCCTTCGAATATCCTTCGCGGAGAGTAGTGAAGAGTTTCGGAGTGAAAGCTAATGGCAGCTTAATTTTCATCGTAGAACAAAACTAACATATTTTGGGTCACTATTAGCAAATAATTCAATACTAACTCATTCGGACTTTTCCCCGCTTCTTTCTTGTTATCTCCGCGCTCAAATTTTGTAATTTTTTATGGCAAATCTTATCTCGAATCCGCAGAAGGCAGAAAGCGGGAAGTCAAAAGTCGAAAGTCAAAAGGACTCTGCTGCACCTGCACCAACTCAGAACTCAGAACTAAGCACTAAGAACTCATTCGATTTCGACATCATCGTCATCGGCGGCGGTCCGGGAGGCGAGCCTGCGGCAACGCGCTCATCGCAACTCGGAATGCGCGTTGCGGTGATCGAGAGAGATAGAGTTGGCGGGATATGCACTAATTGGGGCTGCATTCCGACAAAAGCGCTGCTGAAGAACGCCGAGATCTATAATGACTTCAAAGAAGCACCGAAAGAATGGGGCATTACCTACGATAATCTGAAAGTAGATTTTCCCGCTATCATCAAACGATCCCGCGGTGTATCCGATCGTTATGTAAAGGGCATTGAATTTCTTTTCAAAAAGAATAAGGTCGAATTAATTAATGGTAATGCAGTTCTTACTTCTGCAAATACCGTAGATGTGACGGCGAAGGACGGCACGAAGCGCACGGTAAGCGCAGCAAAAATTATTATTGCAACGGGCGCGCGCGCAAGGCTTCTTCCCGGACTGAAAGCCGATGGCAAGCGCATCCTTACCGCTACCGAAGCGATGATTATGGATCATA
>PLXB01000088.1 GCA_003151215.1 Ignavibacteriota bacterium | reverse complement strand
CATGGTTGAAACGATAGTGCTGTTGAAACCCCATGACCAGTGGCGCGCAGGAATTACAAAAGATATTATCATTAATGATCTGACGGCAAAACTTCAAATCCCCGGAGTTGCCAATAGCTGGACTCAGCCGATCATTAACAGGATCAATATGCTGACAACGGGCGTGAGAACCGATATCGGTGTAAAATTCTTCGGCGAAAATCTTGATACATTAGAACGTCTGGCAACCGATGCAGAAACGATCCTTAAGACTGTGACCGGCGCTGCCGATGTCGTGGCAGAACGTGTGCAGGGCGGATCATTCCTTGATATAAAAGTAAATAAGGCTGCGGCAGCGAAGTATGGAGTATCGCAATCGGTCATTAATGAAGTCGTCGAAGGGGCGATAGGAGGAAACACCATCGGAACTGTCATCGAAGGACGAGAGAGATTTCCGATCAATGTTCGGTATATGGCTGATTATAGGAACCGGGTTGAACAACTTCGGAATCTCCCTGTGCCACTGATGAATTACTCATCAATCGGAGTAACTTTCCCCGGCTCTTCACCTTCGGGCGGAATGCCAAGCTCCGGTTCTTCGGCAGCAGTTGCAGGCACTAACTCCATGAATGCAGGTTCTTCCGATCCGGGAATGGGCGCAGCACAAATTCCTTCCTCTGGCGTTATGAACAATGCAGGCCCTGCAAGCACTAAAAATTCTCAGAGCACGATTCATTCGCTTTTCGATTCACCGGGTTCCAGAAGCAGAGCGTATATTCCCTTAGGAGAACTTGCCGATATTTCGTTTGCCTCCGGCGCGCCGATGATCTCAAGTGAAAATGCGCTGCTGCGTTCACTTGTCTATCTTAATGTACGCGGACGTGATATGGGAAGTTTTATTAATGAAGCGGAAAAAATACTGAAAAGCAAGTTGCACGTTCCGGCGGGATATACACTTTCCTGGAGCGGACAATTTGAAAATCAGCAGCATGCAGCGCGGCGATTGATGTTCATGATACCGCTCGTCTTCGTTCTCATTTTCTTTCTTCTCTATTTTACGCTGAAAGATTTCAAAGAAGCATCGGTGGTTATGCTATCGGTGCCATTTGCACTTATCGGCGGAGTGTTTTTGATTGCCATCTTAGGATATAACTGGTCAGTTGCTGTTTGGGTTGGTTTTATTGCATTGTATGGCGTTGCAGTTGAAACAGGCGTCGTGATGGTCGTGTATTTACATGAAGCATTGGATAAAAAATTGCACGAAGTAAATAGCGGGAAGCGGCCTCCGTTAACCGAAGATGATATTTATCATTCAACGATGGATGGCGCGGTGCTTCGCCTGCGTCCGAAACTTATGACCGTTGCAACGGCAATGCTTGGGCTTGTACCTATTCTCTGGTCAACAGGTGTCGGTTCGGATGTCATGCGTCCGATTGCTGCTCCGATGATCGGCGGTTTGCTGACAAGCGCCATCCATGTCCTGATCATCACTCCGGTTATTTTTTACATGATGAAGAGAAGTCAATTGAGAAAAGGAACACTAAAGGAAAGTGCCATATCTGGATGGATGAAGCATTCCGACTGAATTTCTACTTTGGGTGTAACTTTCCTCTTAAAAATGTATTTATAAGCAGAGACTTTATTGCTATCTCATGTCACTTATGAACCCGAATTCAAGATTTTCACTCAAGCTACGCTTGGTAGCTCTTATCATTTCATTATTCTTTCTTCCAAAATGTATTCTTGCCATTCAAACGGTCCAACGCTTTAAGCCTATCGAAATTCCAGTCCCTTATCAGGAACAGAATGTTAAAAATGTCTGGGGTGAGGACTGGAATGATATATTTGTCAGTTGCCTCTTCAAAGCTCCGGATGGTTCTGCTTCCAATACCAATGGATTTTATCATTCAAAGAATTTGTGGATGGTACGCTTTGCTCCCGATCAAATCGGTTGGTGGCATTATCAGATCACGATCAGCGATAAAAATGGCAACTCACAGAAAATAGATTCTTTCCAATGTGTTGCATCGACGGAGCCGGGTTTCATTCGTGTTGCATCGGATAACAAGAGCTTGTATTACTCTACAACAGGAAAGCTCTATAGCGGAGTCGGTTTTGGCGATTGCATGCTTGCAGCCAGAGATTCTATTTTGGAATTCGGTTCGTTCGATGGCGGATACAGACCGAAAGGGTATCATGCCGGGATCGAATGGAATCTGCCATACATCCAATATCTTATTGCTTATGGCGATGCTGCAGGATTCGATCTCTATCGTTATAGCGATGCGAACTGTGCCTACTCCATCGTAAAACAAATCTCTGTAACAGGTAATGATTACGATACTCTTCATTCGCGGTGGACAGACTCGCTTTTTTATGCTCTCCGGCAGCATGGATTTCGTATTTATATGACGATCCTCACAAGCCCGACAGGAAGTTCTTCCAATCCCAGCGAAATGGCAGCAGTCAATAGATATGCTCAATATTGTATTGATAGGTATGGAGCGCTCGTAGATTTTTGGGAGCTGACGAATGAATCAACACCGGATTCATTATGGATCAAGCAAGTTGCCGGCTATATTCATGTGCACGACCCGTATCATCATCTGGTATCGGTTAGCTGGCAGCAGCCGAATCATCCGGACATCGATATTATCTCGCCGCACTGGTACGGAAAAGAAGCGGATAATAATTCTGATATTATAACTGCTCAGCAGATCAATCAATACTCTGTCGTTAATAAACCCGTGATCTTCGGAGAGCAAGGCGATGGCTCTGCATGGGATTCTACTTCCGGGTTGCGGATGAGAGGACGAATATGGTCAGCGCTCTTCAATGCCGGAACGATCATCTTTTGGAATGGCACATTTGCGCGCGATTGCTGCAATCAATATCTTGGATGGCCGGAGCGACGCTACGTAAAAGTCATGCAGAANNAAACTCGATACCGGCGCTGTTCGCTCGTTTAATCAGGAGACCCAATGGAATGTCTGGGAAATGAGAACTCCGGATTACGTTGCGGGATACCTTCGTTTGAATGCGAGCATCATGGGTTCAACGTTCGGCCTTTATACTGCGATGGACGTTCCAGTCAAAGGAGATCTTATTTGGTATGATGTTCATACCGGGGATATTCTCGAACGCAGACCTACTTCAGCAGGAAACCTTGCACCTATTTCGCCGGGAAGTCCGACTGATATTGCATTCATTGCAGGGAAGATTCCCAACAGCTTAATTACCGATACACTATTCAGGCTTGATGTGAATCCGAGGACTTACGTACTTTTGAATAACACCGTTGGTAGCGAACAGATCATTCGCCCGATGGTAACGAATATCGGTACAAGCCCGACCACGATTACCCGCGGGTTTACTTCATCTCCATCACCAAACGCATCACTCATTCTGCAGTTAGATACGACTTTGCCTATCACGCTGCAGCCGGGACAATCTATTACTGTGCCTATCGGATATAAAATGCTCGATACCGGCGGAACAGCAGCGATGTTTTCATTTGAACACTCAGCCTCGCCGGCTTGGGAAAATATTGCAATCAGTGCGACAGCTATTCAGAAATCAAGTGTAGAAATTTCTTCATCCGATCAAAGTATCGAGATATTTCCCGATCCTGCAAAGGACAAGCTTACGGTAAAATGGCAGCAGGCGGACAATAATAAAGGTTCTATCCAGCTTTTCAGTATAGATGGAACTATGGTTGCGGAAAAAGAATCGCAATCAGGAAATGTTTTATTCGATTTGAGGAGACTTTCCAGCGGCATATATCAAATTAATATAAAAAGCGAAGGCTTCATTCTTGCATCGAAAAAAATAACTATTGCGCATTAAATCTTCGCCATCAATTGTTTTTTACTCTGATCGATTCTATAAGGAGAGACGGGTTATGAAACGAAAATTTGTACTCATCGCTTTATTATTTTATATTGCTTTGGGATTATCTTCCAATGCAAAAAGTCAATGGGTTCAAACGAATGGGCCCTATGGTGGACAGGTATCGAGCCTCGCTGTCTTGGGTTCCAATCTTTTTGCAGTCTCGAATTGTAGCGAAGGAGACCTATTTCTCTCCACAAACGGGGGCGGGAATTGGCGGCGGCTGAACACTCCTTGGGGGACATCGACGACTAACTCCGTGATGGCAAGCGGCACGAGCCTCTTTGTATTAGCAGGCGGCGGAATTTATCTGACTACCGATAATGGTACTAACTGGATAAAAACTGCCGATAGTGGAATGCCCTTTATGCCTACTACTTTGCTCCAAACCGGAGGTACGTTGTTCGCCGCCATGGGAGAGTATACATTTATAAAGAACAATGGAGTTTACCGTTCGACCGACAGTGGAAAAAATTGGACGCCATCTGATAGCGGACTCACAGATAATCACGTTCATGCGCTTGTCTCGGATGGATCCGAAATGTTTGCCGGAACCTCCCATGGTATTTTCCGTTCAACCGATAATGGAATCAGCTGGAAACAAGTGGATACAGGTATTTCGACGCCAGTCCTATCCCTTGCAATACGCGGTTCCGATATTTTCGCTGGTGCATGGGGTCCAAGTCTACTTCGCTCGACGGACGATGGTACAAGTTGGAGGGTGGCCCTCGACGGTTTAATCGATTCTACAGCATATTCGCTCGCCGTTTGTAATAATATCGTCTTTGCAGGAACATCGCACGGCATCTTTCGTTGGATCGACACAGATGCACACTGGTCGGCGGTTAATAATGGCTTGACAACGAATTCCGGTTGCATTATTCCATTTGCTGTGAACGGCTCAACCCTTTATGCTGGCGCCAGTCCGGGAATCTATCGGACCACTTCGAATGGCGAATCCTGGAGCAACATCAGCTCGGATATGATCTCGGTTGGTGCATCGTCGATGACGGTTTATGGTCCACGGCTTTATGTGGCAACAGGTGGTATAGGCAATTTTACAACGAAGGACAATGGGGCAAGTTGGCAGGCAGGTACGCTGGGAGTCCCAGATTTTCCATCTGCGTTTTCAAAACATGGTTCGGACCTTCTCACTGTAACGTGGTCTGGGTTATATCTTTCCACAGACAATGGATCAAATTGGACAAAGACCGCTGATCAGGGATTAGAGATGCCATTTCAAACCGGTATTGGTGCGTTTGCCCAGATCGACTCTAACTTATTCGTTACCTCTTCAAAAGTTATCGATTCGACAAGTAGTACGATTACTACTGCTATCATTGTCTCTCGTTCAACGAATAATGGCGCGAGTTGGACCGAAGCGAGCGAAGGAATTCCCTACGATGTGAGTCCCTCTGGCTTTGCAGTCATTGGTTCTACGATCGTTACTACTGCGAATGATAATGGAATATTTCGTTCGACGGACTTAGGTACCACATGGACTCCCGCGAACAATGGATTGGCAACGTACTCACTTATACGTGCGATTACCGCGATTGGCAACGATCTTTTTGTTTCAGTTTCCGGTCCTTCCTCCGACAGCGCGGGAGTATTTCTTTCCACCGACAATGCCATGAGTTGGATCGTCGTTAATTCTGGGCTTCCTCATAATCGTTTTATATCTCAGTTCGTTGCGACCGGATCCAATCTCTTTGCGCTCGATGTGGACAGTGGCATTTATCTCTCTACTAATCTGGGCGCAAATTGGCACTCAGTAAATACAGGATTATCTAACAATCCTGTAGTGGCGCTTGCAACAAGCGATCAGTATCTGTTCGCAGGCACTGGTAACAATGGTATCTGGCGACGTCCCCTTTCTGATTTCGGTATAAATGATGTAAAAGATCAAATCCAAAACGATTTGAATATATCACTTTTTCCGAACCCTGTCTCGGGGATTCTTTCTATCCACAATGCGCCCGAAAATCTCATAAGTGTTTCCATCGTGAATGTTCTTGGTGAGCAAATGATCGAAATGGCTTCTCCTAAGACTGCGGACTTTGTTATTGATCTATCGAAAGTTCTTCCCGGCGCATATTTTGCAAGATTTACTATGTCGGATAAGATTATAAATATTAAGCTTTTGAAACTGTAAATTTATACGAACGGATAAAAGTGGATACAATAGTAAGCGGGGGATAATCACCATCGCATATGCGTTGTAACTGTATATTGTTGATGCTCTATCTCTTCGGTCTTGGCATCTCTTTGGTAACCTTCAATACTGACTCAAATTTCGTCTTGGTGTCAGACATTTTGTGATAGGCCGATAGTGTCGTTGATAGGTTGGCATGCCGCGCAAATTTTGATACAGTGACGGGCTCGGCGCCTGAATCGATCAGGTGCTGAATTAATGAATGCCTCATTGAATGAAGATCCAAGCCGTTAGAATTTAGCTTCAGTTTCTTGCATACCTCTCTCACTCTTGATAACACCTGCTTGGTCATCGTATCGGGATAGTAATGATCCCCGCGGAAATTGCAGAAGATGTATCTCGATTCCTGTATCTGCCAGTTCTTGTGTTCAGCTCTGCTTTTCATCTGATCACTAATGGCGATCCTTGTGTGGTCTGTCATCGGTATGTCACTTGAACTTGCTTCGGTCTTCAGTTTGTGTTCTTCAGTGCTTCGAACGCCGATGGTCTTTTCCTTGAAATCGACATTCTCGTTTTCCAGATAGCAACCCTCTCCACGTCTGAATGCCGTACCATATAATAGAAGGAAGTAATTGGCAAATGTCCTGTCACAGAATCTTTCTCTCGGAAGATTGTCGTAAATTTTGACTACATCAGAGGCAGATAGGATTCCTCTGGGTCTCGGCTTAAATCTCTTGCGGAGGAGTTTCGTGTCGATTTGGTTAAATGGATTCATTGAAAGCTTCTCATCCCGAACCGCTCTGTCAAATGCAGCATGGAGGCATCGGTAATTGTTAAGAGCCATTGCCGGATTTCCCAGATACTTAAACAGGAATTCTCGGAGATCACTCACTACCACCTGCTTGAGCAGCTTCTTTTCCCCTGCAAATTTTATGAGATCATTGAAAGCCTTCCTGATCCCCCTGAGGCTGGACCTAGTCAGGCCTTCTGCTTCTCTCTCTTCTATATAATGGTCTGCAAAATCCTTCAATTTGATTGGAGCGGACGGATCATGATGGTTCCGATACTCCGCAAGAATATCCAGCCTTACCTGATGTGCCTTACTGAGTCCCTGAACTGTATTGACAGGTACACCAGTAGTTTTTTTTAGCGTTCTGACAGTACCGGCTTCTGGATTGCGGATGGTGACCTTGATATAATAATGATTCCTCTGTTTTACGATGAAGGGGTTTCCGACAGTTACATTTTCAGGCATATCGAGATTTGTATTAAAGTGGCTCTCTGATATACTTCGCAATATTTTGTGGAGACCTCCGGCAAAGTGACAGTTCTTCATATTGCTCTTGGAACCGTCCGTCAAATCATGACCTGCCTACTATGATATTCCTGAGAATATTCTACGGTCTCTATGACCGGTCTCAATATATTGCCACGAATACCGTCGCTTTGTTGTTTATTTGCCTATTCGTAATCAGCAGGTCACCGGTTCAAGTCCGGTTGGCGGCTCAGGTCAAGCTAAAACCGGGGAAGGCGATAATCATTGAATTTACCTCCAAATTGCTCGATAATTACCTATTTTGTTACTAACTTTTCGGACTTTTTGGAGTCCTTTTTTTGTTGTGTAAGCTCATATTTTTAGCGGATTTCACACCGATTCTTTTACCTTTTTTTCATGGCGACTTTTACCGAGAAGATCATTCCACGGCAGCTTGAAGATGAGATGCGTGAAAGCTACATCGATTACTCGATGTCTGTCATCGTTAGTCGAGCATTGCCTGATGTTAGGGATGGTTTAAAGCCTGTTCACAGGCGCGTTCTTTATGGTATGAATGAGCTTGGAATGGCTCCGAACCGCCCATATAAAAAGAGCGCCCGTATTGTCGGAGAAGTACTGGGTAAATACCACCCTCATGGTGACGTCGCCGTTTACGATTCTATCGTCCGCATGGCGCAGGATTTCTCGATGCGGGGGATCTTAGTCGATGGACAAGGCAATTTCGGTTCGATGGATGGCGATAGCCCGGCTGCTATGCGTTATACGGAAGTACGCTTAATGGCTCTGGCGACGGAGCTATTGCGCGATCTTGATAAGAACACCGTCGATTTCGGTCCGAACTTTGACGATACCCTTCAACAGCCAAATGTTCTTCCTGCAGGTTTTCCGAATTTGCTTGTTAATGGCGCCACAGGAATTGCCGTCGGAATGGCAACGAACATTCCGCCGCATAATCTTGGCGAAGCGATTGATGGCTGTCTTGCATATATTAAGAATCCGAATATGACGAGTGAGGAGTTGATGAAGATCATCATCGCTCCAGATTTCCCAACAGGGGGTTTGATCTATGGATACGAAGGAGTCCGAGATGCCTATATGACGGGCAGAGGTAGAGTTCTCGTTCGGGCTCGTGCGACCGTAGAAGTTTCGAAGAATGACCGCGAATCTATTATCATTACGGAAATTCCGTTTATGGTTAATAAGGCAACGCTTCAGGAGAAGATCGCGGATATGATCCGAGATAAGAAGATCGAAGGTATTGCCGATATGCGCGATGAATCCGATAAGGATGGAGTCCGCATCGTTTTCGATCTTAAGCGTGATGCAATTGCTAAAGTTGTACTAAATAATCTTTACAAGCATTCACAGATGCAGACGACGTTTGGCGTTATTATGCTTGCGTTGGTGAATGGCGTTCCGAAAGTCCTCCCGCTTCGCGATGTCGTTCGGCATTATATCGATCACCGCTATACCGTTATTCGTCGCAGAACACAATTCGATCTCGATGCTGCAGAGAAACGCGCGCATATTTTAGAGGGGTATGTTATTGCGCTCGATAATATTGACGAAGTTATTCAGGTCATTAAAAAGTCGAAAGATAGCGATACTGCGCAAAAGAATTTAATCAAGCGTTTCGGGCTTTCAGAAATTCAGGCGAAATCAATTCTTGAAATGCGCTTGCAGAGATTGACCGGCTTAGAACGCGCAAAGATTGAATCGGAATACCGCGAAGTGATTCAACTGATCGAGAAGCTCAAAGCGATTCTTGCTTCGAAGGAACTTCAGCAGAAGATCATTTCCGATGAATTAACGGAAGTAAGAAATAAATTCGCTGATAAGCGCAGAACGGAGATCATCTACGATACGAAGGACTTCACGATCG
>PLXB01000277.1 GCA_003151215.1 Ignavibacteriota bacterium | reverse complement strand
GGAGTTCGCAAAGACTTGTGGCTTTTTTATGAAGCGTATCGGCGAGGTAGGCATTGACATGATCGCTCGTTGGCAATCCTGCCCAGATGATCATATCTTTCCCTGCCGCTTTTAATTTATTGATAAAATCAATTTCAAGAGGCAGAACATATTGTACCGTTCCTGCATCCTTAATATCAAGCCATATTACTTTGTAATCTGTTTGATTGAAGATCAGATCGAGCGCTTCCTGCAGCGTGGGAATTTGTTCTCCGTCTTTAAGCGTGCAAAGTGCGCGAAGCTCGGCAAGCGTATAGTTGCCGATCGGGCCGATCGCGAATTCGCCATTTACCAGATCGGTGCCGAGATTATCGTCATGGAATAGAATCGGAATATTATCGGCAGTCAATTTCACGTCGATCTCGATGCCGTTCGCTCCGACATACTGAGCAAACAGGATGCTGTTAAGACTATTTTCCGAATAGGGAAATCCCGCGCCATTAAAGCCGCCATGATGATCGAGGATCAGAAAATTATTTGTTGTATCCTTTAATGCCCGCTTAAATCGTAAGCGCAGGGGAATAGCGTTCTTTGTTCCATTCCCATTATAATATCCTTTGAGAATCGTATTGGTATCTATTGCTTTTAGAGCAAAAGTATTTGAGATATCGACCGTTGCATACCCTATTTCCGTTCCGACATCATAGCGCCAGTAGCCTTCGAAGATCGCAAGCGAATCGACGAAGCCGGTTTCGAATACGAGGTATCTGCTATTGGAGCCGAAAAGCGAGATATGATCTCCGGTTCGCTTTAAGATCATTTGATCGCCGAATTCCGAAATTCCCGCTTCCACCGTATATACGCCTTCTAAGAGATGCAAAGAAGGTTTCGGAATTGGTGTCGATTGTAGAAGCCTGCTCTTCAATGAATCGCGCACAGGGATTGGAAGCGGATTATCGTTCTCTGTGCAAGATGCGAGAGTGAGGACAAGAGCGATGAAGAGAAGTATTTTCATAAAATGATACCAAAGAAAAATTCCGGAGTGAGAATGCGCTGGCGACTATCGCTGAATGCCAGCCATAGCTGGTAGTCAGGCCGCGTAAAGTTCAACCGGATACCCCAGTTGATGCGGATGCCTCCGAAGGCGTCCTGTTCGATGGAAAAAGTAACGGCTTCTCCCTCGTATTCTGTGACAGTCCGTTTTACGATATCGGTTCCAAATTTGGTGTAATGCCAATAATTCGTGATGAACTCCACCTTCGTTGAAAGAAGAAAATCATCGAAATGCATTCCGAGATTTACCCCGGGCGCATTTGAAAACCCCATCGCCAAAGTGTTGAACCCGGTAAAATCAGCAAAACCAAACCATAGAGAAGGAGAGGTTTGCAGAGCGGCTGAGAACTGCCCTAAAGAATAGGACCATGACGGGATGAGAGAAAATTGATTGGCAATGTAATTACCTGCAAGTTTAACGCCGACTCCGAAACCGGCAGGTAAACCAATACGCATAGAAGCAGCAAGTTGGGGCAACTGGCGTACTTCATCGCGCACAACCTGGCGGGGAGCGATAGCTACATTGAGATCAATGCCCCAAACGATCTCGCCGCTTTCCGGATTTCGCGGATAAGTCAGTGATGGGTATATAATTGCTGTAAGACTATCGAGGATATGGCGGCGCCGCTCATGTTTTGGACGTTGGGAATAAGAATCTTTGCTCATCAATAAAAAGAAAAGTACTACAAGAAGTAGAAAATATAAGCGGTGTGACAGGAAGCTTTTCTTCATGAAGCAAATATACTCAATTGAAAAGGGAGGATTGGCGGAAATTGTGAATTCCACTTACTAACGAACCTGTTATATAAAGAAGATGTTTGCAACTAAGTATGAAAACTAAACATATCATTGCGCTCATTGTTGCATTGCTATTTATTGGTGTAGCAGCTTTTGCACTTATCGATAATAAGATCGATTACTCTGATTTTACTTCTGCACAAGGATCGGGAAAACGAGTTCAGGTCTCGGGCGAATGGCAGAAAGAACTCCCTACAAAGTACGACGAGAATGCCCGAACATTCACTTTTAGTATGAAAGATCATAAAGGCGTTGTCATGCCCGTGCGATATATTGGCATTAAACCGAATAATTTCGAGATCGCACCGCAAGTTGTCTGCGTCGGGAAAGTCGAAGGGGGAGTTTTTCAGGTAACTGATATTCAGACAAAGTGTCCGTCGCGTTATGAAGGTGCAGCGCCGAAAAGCTGAGTGAGATGGGTCAAGAATGACATTACTAATAAGAACTTTTAATTTAATATAGTGATCGGCTCTATAGCAATGNNTGGCAGTGGTCTTAGCGGCAACGGTTGCGGGAGTCATCCTGTATGCGTTCGTTGCATTCGGTAAAACCGAATTCCTGACTGCCGCCCGGATTTCAACACATATCGGGATATGGGCAATGTTCATTGCTGCCGGAACACTCCTTTATTTAATTTTTAATTACCGTTTTGATATTAATTACGTATATGAGCACGCTTCACGAACGCTATCAAAGCCCCTTCTTTTTGCATCGTTCTATGCTTCGCAAGAGGGTAGTTTCATGCTTTGGGGTTTGTTGACGGCAATCGTCGCAATTTTCCTTATTCCCTACGCACAGCGCCAGCGATACGAAGCGCCGGTCATGGCAGTCTATCTTGCCGTCTTTGCATTCCTTGCCGTGATGCTTGTCGTGAAGAGTCCGTTCGAATCTATTTATTCTGCTCATAGNNCTGCTCATCCCGGCGAAGCACCTGCCGGATTTATTCCGCTCGATGGAAAAGGATTGAATCCCTCGCTCGAAAATCTGTGGATCGTTATTCATCCTCCGATGCTCTTTCTCGGCTTTACGCTTCTTGCCGTGCCGTTTGCATTTGCAATCGCCGGACTTCTTAGGCGGGATTATCAGGGCTGGGTTACGACTTCACTTCCCTGGACACTCGGCGCAGCCATGGTACTCGGATTTGCGATCATGCTTGGGGGTTTCTGGGCTTATGAGACTCTTGGATGGGGAGGGTATTGGGGATGGGATCCCGTGGAAAATGCAAGTTTGCTTCCATGGCTGATCACTCTTGCCGGAGTTCATACGATGCTGACACAGAAAAAAACAGGCGGGTTGATAAAGACGAATATCGGCATGACTCTTCTTGCATACGCGCTTGTCCTCTATGCCTCGTTTCTCACAAGAAGCGGAGTTCTTGGCGAGGCATCCGTGCATTCATTTGCCGATCCGGGCAATCTTGCCTTTACGCTGCTTGTACTCGGACTCGTATTTTTTATCGGCTCATCGCTCGGGATATTCATTATGCGTTGGCGGGATATGCGGATTGCCGGAAGTGATTATAAAATTCTTTCCCGGGAAACGGGACTCTCGATCGGTTCTGCGATTCTTGGTGCAAGTGCCCTCGTTGTTTTTATCGGCACCAGCGCTCCGCTTGTTTCGAAAAAAGTTGATGTGAGTTTCTATGGTAATCTTCATGTTCCGATTGCGATTGCCCTGTTGTTTGTCAATGGTTTGACGATGCTGTTGAAATGGAAGCAATCGGGACTTACAGAGATGATCAAGAAAGGCGCGATCACTTTTACACTTGCCGTGATCGTCGGAGTCATTGTCTATTTTTCCGGTTTGCAGGATATAGGGTATCTTGCAATTATCGTCGCCGCCTGTTTCGGGCTTTTTGTCAATATTGAAGTTGCGGCGAAGCTCCTCAAATCGCGAGTGGGCTTTATTTATGAAAGCGGAAAGGGAAATATCAAACCGCGAATCTGGAGTGCATTCAAATGGAGCTTCGGCCTTGGCTTTATCGGTATGCTCGTTGCATCCAGTGGTGATTATTATAAATTCGGAGATATTATCGTTGCTAACGGTCCTTATTGGGTAGCGTTTTTTGCAATCGTCACAATTGCATTTTCTCTTATCGGCTTTCCGCATTTCAAATTTGATAAGCGTTTTATCGGTGCCTACATTGCTCATGCCGGACTTGCAATATTCATTCTCGGAGTTGTCGCTTCGGCGCGGTATGAAAAAAAGCAGTATGGAACACTTGTTCAGGGTGAGCCTGTGACGGCTTTCGGAGGTGATTACACGATCACCTATACACACCATGAATTTTCCGAGCCGGAGAATTATCATTTTGTTCTGGATGTAAAAGATAAGGACGGTAAAATAGAGCAAGCGCGACCTCTGATGTTTTATACGGCATTCAATAATCATACAGCGCCGATTCTCAATCCGGGCATTTTGAAATACGCATCGAAGGATCTATACTTTACGATCGTCGGGCTTGATGAAAAAGGGGGAATGCCGAAAGATTCGATGGTCAAAGGTGAAAGTATCACTGCCTTTGGCGGAGCGATGAATATCAAATTCAATGAATTTGACTTCGCTCCCGAAGAGCGCGCAAAGATGATGTCTCAGCAGCCTTTCAGAGTAAAAGCAAATGTGGAAGTGACGGATATGAAAAATCCGAATGCAAAGCCTATTCCGCTCGAGTTATCGGTTACACGCAATCTGAAAACCGGCGAGGCAAAGCAGGAAGATGTGCTTATTCCGGGGACAAAGTACCACATTCAGCTTGCTGAACTTCGCCCGGATCTTGATGACCGATCTAAATCGAAGATTATTATTACGACGCTCGATGAAGATAACCCGCCTCCTCCTTTGAAAGAAGTACTGACAATTGAGGCATTCGTAAAACCTTACATCAATCTCGTATGGGCAGGAATCTTGATTGTGGTTATGGGTTTTGGTTTCTCGGTAATTCGCCGCCGCCGCGAAGCCCTCACAGCTATTGAAAAAGCGGAGAAAGCATACGAGAAAATACTTGCACTCAGAGCTGTAAGTGATGAATTAAAAGAGCCTATGCCTTCTCGAATTCATGGAGAAAAGCAACATTTGTACTCGAAGAAGGAAGTTAAATAATAAGGAAATTAAGAATCTAATAACCCGCTTTTTACCGGGTTATTTGCTATGCCACAACCATTACTTCGGTAGTCTGAGGAGCCTTTGTTGTACCCATTATATAAAAATTATTATTTTTATATAATGTTGTAACTTCAGCGCCGCTTTTTGTGTCTTTAGGATTAGTGTCGTTTCTGATTAACCCATTTTTCACTTTATTTATTCATAAGTATGAAGAGATTCTTATCCCTTATAATGATCATGCTGCTTGCCGGAACAATGGCAGTCGGTTGTAAGTCCTCATCAGG
>PLXB01000206.1 GCA_003151215.1 Ignavibacteriota bacterium | reverse complement strand
ATGAACTGTCAACTATTCTTCGAATTCCGCCTCAACCCTTACCTCTTTCGTCTCTTCATCAATATGAATCCGAAGATGATTCGGCCGGCAGCAAACCTGACAATCTTCAACGTACTCCTGGTCAGCTGCAGCCGATTCGTCAATGAATGTTTCGTTTGGCTCTCCGCAAACTGCGCAACGAAAAATTATAAGGGGCATTAGGAATATATAGCTTCTAAGACTTTTATCGTGTCGGATAGATCATTGAAAATATAATCCGGATGATATGGCTCGACCTCTTCCCGAATGGTGCGACCTGTCAGTGTTATGATGCACTTCGCACCAATATGCTTCGCGCAGAGAATATCCGGAATTGTATCGCCGATAATAACCGGATCGAATTCCTTCGGAGAATTTCCATTTTTCTGAAGTGCGAATTTCTTCAGGGCAATAGGACCCAGATCATTTCGGTTAATAGATTCGATACCATATGCTCCGAATGCAAAATACTTCATGAGATCGAAGTGACGAAGTTTGATCTCGGCGCAGCGCGGCAAGTTCCCAGTTAGCAATGCTTGAGTTGTATTTTCAATAGTGGAAAGTTTTTGCAATAATTCCGTAACATTCGGCAATAGATGAAACGAGTCGGGTGAAGTTTGTTCTTCGACGCGGTCGGCGATCCATTCCATCATTGCCTCTTCTTTAGAAAGATGTTCTTGAGTAGATATACTTGCTATTGCAATCATATCGGCAATAATGGCTTTATCGGTTTTACCTGAGAACCGGTAGTTCTGAAGTGAAATGTCTTTATGAAAAAATTCTTTGATCATCGCCTCAAAAAGGCGATGCGGAAATTTATCTTTATAAATGACCAGAGTTCCGTCGATATCCCAAAGAAGCAGCTTATGGCGATTATTCATGACATGCTAAACACTTCTACCACGCGGAATGTTAAGTGCATTCTACTTTTTTACAGAGAAAATTAATGAACATCTCTTCATCGAGGCATTATACAAAACTTGCCCGGGACTACATCACGGCATTCGAATCTTCTCCGGTCAAACAATTTTTCCCGCTCTCTCCGAATGAACGGAGTGCGGNNTTCCACGATCTTTTAGAACGGAGGGAGGAAGTTGCCTCATCGTCTGAAGCAAAAGTTAAGCGGAAAGAACTTATAGATGAACTCCATAGACAGCATTCCAATGCCGGTATATTGACAAAAAAAGTCGAGGAGAATCTTAAGAATTTGCAAAGTGAAAAGTGTCTTGCTGTTGTAACCGGTCAGCAAGTCGGTATTCTCGGTGGACCTCTCTATACAACATATAAAGCGCTGCATACCATCATTCTTGCAAATGAGCTTCATGCACTTTATCCAGACTTTCAATTCGTTCCTATCTTTTGGCAGGAAACAGAAGATCATGATTTCGAGGAAACATCCGGCATTAATATCATCACATCAAATTTTGAATTACGGAATATTCGCTACAAGCCCGCAGAAGATATTTCCCGAAAACAGATAGGAGGATTGATACTTGAAAAAGAGGCGATCGAACAAGTATTTTCCGAGGTCCAAANNGGCACTCTATAAGAATGCCTATCAGGATGGTTTTACTTTTGCTGAAGCGCAAGCCCAACTTCTTGGCGAGCTGTTAAGTCCGGAAGGTTTACTTATTTTGAACCCGAATACTCACGAACTTAAGAAGCAGGCAACTTACCTCTTCAGGAAAGAAATTGAAACTGCCCCATATCTTTCGGATCGTATTCAGAAAGTTAGTAAAGAGATCGAAAAAGATGGCTATCACACTCAACTCGATCCACAAGGGATGAATCTTTTTATTGCAGATGAGGGACGACGATATAAATTAAGCAAAAAGAGCGATGGTTTTTCATATAATTCAACCCGGCTTGTTACGTCTGAAATAAATAACATCCTCGCCGATCATCCGGAACGCTTCAGCATGAATGTCGTAATGAGGCCATTGGTGCAGGATACGATTCTTCCTACTGTTGCCTACGTCGCAGGTCCGGGAGAGATAGCATACTTTGCTCAATTAAAACCTGCTTATGATTGGGGAGAAATTCAAATGCCGCTCATCGTACCACGTATTAGTATTACTTTTATCGAAGACCGTTTCGAAAAACTTTTAGATAAATATAAGATTCCGGTTGGTAAATTTCTCGAATCAGGGGCAGACGTTGTCGGGAAGCTTTTAAGCACGGAACAGGAAAGGATCCTTTCAGAGTCTTTTTCCAAAACGTCTAAAGAACTTGAATCAGCTCTTGAATCTTTACGCAATATTATTTCTTCTACTGATACAACGCTCGATCCTGCACTAAACTCTGTAAAAGGAAAAATCATCACTACATTGAAAGATCTTGAAAGTAAATCGTTGGCGGCAGAGCGGAAGAAGCAGAGCGGAACAAAGCAGCAATTTGAAAAGGCTTTGAATGTACTATTACCTGAGGGCAAACTACAGGAAAGAGAGCTTTCTCTTTTTTATTTCTTGAACAAATACGGATTAGATTTTTGGATAAAGCTAAAGCAAGAGCTTCTTGCGAGATCACTGCCATTGAATGAGCATCATATAATGAAGGTATCTGAGCTTTTGGCCACTTAACTTTGAATTTTTAATTTTGAATTGGCGTTATAAACACCCCTGTTAAAAAAATGCACCCGTAGCTCAATTGGATAGAGCATCTGACTACGGATCAGAAGGTTTGGGGTTCGAGTCCCTACGGGTGTACTAAATCTTAATAAATCAATAAGTTAACTTTTTGTATGCACCCTATATGCACCTAAAACTGTAAGCGAATTCCCTTTGTTGGCAAGGTGCATCTCCTAATTATCCATCGATGTATGCGATAAACTCCGATTGAAGTTATAGGAAAGCGATTGGAACATTCTAAGGCAAAAAAGGTGATACAGTTGTAACTCGTGCTGTACACATAAGACGGCTTGTAACTCCGAATTATTTTCTTCTTAAAGTTGATAGCGTCGATGTTGGATTAATCGAGCATGATGTGGTGAGAGATGACGATTATATGTATGATAATTTTAGAAGGAGCTTCCAATTACCAATAGCTAAAGACCCTACCGCATGAGACGAGCATTGTATTATGTTTTTGCCAGAATCAATGTTTCGGTAGCAGAAGCAACAGAAAATTATATTCACTCACGTTCCTCTAAAGATTCTGCTGAATGCGCTTATATCATAGTGCGTATTGCCGAACGAAATAAGGTTACATACAAGTACAGTTACAAATCCCGGGATAAGAATTTCAATCCCAATATCGCGTTAATACTTCTTGCGTTTTATATGAGCACAGGACGCGAATACGCTCGCTTTTACTAAGGAATCTTAGATAACATCGCCCACCAGATATGATCAGAAGGGCGACAATCAATAACCTCTATTTCAATGTATAATAAATCAACAGGCTTTCCGAGCCTTCTGATTTTGCACTGCGAGGATCTGTCGAGCCCAGAGTCTGCACTCTTGCCAGGTACCCTATTGACGGTGCATAATAGAAAAAGTAATTATTGGTTCGAACCCCGGTTGGGTTTTCTAACCGTAAGTCTTTAATAAATGAATGAGGTTGTATTTCTTCAGTAACAATCTGTTAACAAAAGATAGCTGCTTTATAATTGTTTGTAGAATTCGTATTAAGTAGTAAGCCACTTTCGGGTAAGAAAATCGCTTAACATCAAGACGATCAGAATCCCGAGCCATAAAAAACCGGCAAACGCAGCAAGTTTTATTAAACCACTACTTTTCTTCAGATGCATAAAATAAAAGATAACAAGGATAGCTTTCATTCCTGCGATAAAGAGGGCTACCACGGCATTCCAGTTTCCCAAGTCTATTCGGGACAGTAGGACTGTTGCCGCTAATAAAATAAGTAGAGCGAAATAAATAATGAAATATATTTTTTGTGTCTGTTTCATTTTACAATCAGATAAAGAAGCGGGAATAGAAATATCCAGACAATGTCAATAAAATGCCAATAGAGTCCTCCGAATTCGAGTGGAGAATAATAACCTTCAGAATATTTTCCTTGCAAAGTTTTGACTATAAGAATAGCTAACATCCCAATGCCGATACTCATGTGGAGGGCATGAAGCGCTGTCAGCGTAAAATATATCCAGAGAAAAAGACGGATGTCAGCGGCATGTGTTCCAGCAAAATGGAATCCTGAGCCCGGATAAAGATGCTCTTCGAATTTATGAGCATATTCGGTAAATTTTATTCCGAGGAATGTCAGACCGAGTAGCATAGTGATCAAAAGGAAAAGTGCTGTTAGTGTTTTTTTTCCAGTCTGGCCTGAATGAACTGCCAATGCCATTGTCAGGCTGCTCGTAAGAAGGACAGCCGTGTTGATCGCGCCGAGCGGTAACTCGAGTAGTTTGCTGCCCTCGGCAAATCCTTCTGCATGAAAAATCCTGAAGATCGTATAAGCGGCAAATACAACGCCGAAAAACATTATTTCCGTTGAAAGAAAAACCCACATGCCTAAAGTGCCTGCATCGCGTTGGCTTGATAAGTCTTCAAATTGGTCCGCCAGTTCTGAATGAATACCGAGCATGTATTATCCTCCCTGATCTGAAAATTGAGGCAGCGAATGAAAGTCGTATGCGTCCCATGTTACCTCCGGTGTTTCGGGAAAATTATGCGACGGAGGTGGGGATGGCGTACGCCATTCAAGCCCGGTTCCTGGCCAAGGATTATNNACCGAGATAACCAAGAATAAATTGCGGGAAGAAAGTCAAGTTGAATCCGATAAAAATTATGAGCGCTGATATTTTGCCCCACCATTCCGGATACATTCTGCCTGTAATTTTTGACCACCAAAAATGCAGACCACCAAGATATGCCATCAGCGAACCGCCGACCATAATGTAATGGAAATGCGCAACAACGAAATACGTGTCGGTTACATGAACATCGATACCGATCGCTGCAAGAAAAAGACCCGTCATGCCGCCGATCGTAAATAAGCCGATAAATCCCAAGGCATACAGCATCGGCGTTTGCCACGAGACAGAGCTTTTATAAAGGGTTGCTGTCCAGTTAAAAACTTTTACTCCTGAAGGAATTGCTACTGCATAACTTAAAAATGAAAAGATCAAACCCGCATAGACCGACTGCGAACTAACAAACATGTGGTGCCCCCAAACGAAGAATCCAAGGATGGCAATGGCAACGCTTGAAAATGCAACAGCTTTATATCCATAAATATTTTTACGTGACATCGTGGCGATTAATTCACTGACGACTCCCATCGCAGGCAAAACCATAATATAAACGGCAGGATGAGAATAGAACCAGAAGAGATGTTGAAAAAGAATGGGATCACCTCCGTATGCAGGATCGAAAATTCCGATATGCAGCGTCCGTTCGGCAACAAGAAGGAGCAGCGTGATAGCAAGCACAGGGGTTCCGAGAACAAAAATGATGCTTGTGGAATACATTGACCAGAGAAAGAGCGGCATCCTGAACCACGTCATGCCCGGCGCTCGCATTTTATGGATGGTAACGATGAAATTCAGCCCTGTGAGAATTGAAGAAAAGCCAAGAATAAAAATACCCATTCCGGTCGCAATAACGTAGGTATTCGAATAGCTCGAACTATAGGGCGTATAAAATGTCCAGCCCGTGTCCACGCCGCCTCGGAACATGGCATAAAGCGTAAATAGCGCGCCGAGGTTATAAATATACCAGCTTGCAAGGTTCAGCTTCGGAAAGGCAAGATCTTTTGCGCCGATCATCATCGGAATAAGAAAATTTCCGAGCACGGATGGAATAGCAGGAATCAGAAAGAAAAATATCATGATGATGCCATGCATCGTGAATAGTTTATTGTAGGTATCGGATGAAACCAGATCGCCGGGAGGCGTCAGGAGTTCGAGCCGGATAAGTAATGCAAAGACACTTCCGATAAAAAAGAAAAATGTGACCGAAATAAGATAGAGTAATGCAATCCGTTTATGATCGGTTGTCAACAACCAGGACCTGATGCCATAGCTGGCATTGATGTAATTCACCGGCTCGATATTGTGATCTGCTTCGGTCATTTTAGTTCTTCTTTCTTAGGATTTTCTCCGCCGATTGATTTGATGTACGCCACAAGTTGCAAAAGCTGATCTTCACTAATCACTCCCTGAAACGTTGGCATGATCGGTTGATATCCTGCCGTAATTTTTGCATTCGGATACAGAATGGATTCGCGGATATAGCTTTCATCGGCAAGCACCATCTCTCCGTTTGATAGCGGCTGCTTTTTTCCGAAAAGACCTTCAAGCGTCGGGCCCTTTGCTCCTGCCCCGGAAGAATGACAAGTGATGCAGCCATACTGGCTGAATAATTTTGCGCCTGCATCAGCCATCGAGCCTTCCGCTCCTCCGCCGGAAAGCCATGCAGCATAAGCGGCAGGTTCCATAACTTTGACCCAGCCGAGCATTCCGGAATGGTTCGTCCCGCAATATTCAGCGCAAAAAATATGGTAGCGCCCGATGCGTGTTGCTTCAAACCATATCGGCGTAAAGTGCCCCAGTCCCGGAACAATATCGGTTTTAATTCGAAATGCCGGCACATAAAAACTGTGAATGACGTCCTCGCTTGCGGCGGTAATTCTGATAATTTGACCGAGAGGAACATGCAGTTCATTGATTTCTCTCACGCCTTCGGAATGTTGGAATTTCCACATCCATTGTTTGGCGACAAGATAAATATCCATTCCTTCACGAGGCACATGATACTGCGCGAAATACACATCTGCTCCCCAAAAAAACATGCTTAAGAAGATAAGAAATGGAATCAACATCCAGGCAATTTCGAGTTTGACTGAAACAATCTGTACACCAGGAATTTTATCATTGCGCCTGCGGAATTTTATGCTGAAATAAATTAGAAAACCTGCGATTATCAGTGTGACCGCAAAGGTAACTACAAGAATATAATAAAAAAGATTATCAACTCGCGGAGCGACCGTAGAAGCTTGTTCAGGTATAAAATAAGGGAATTCCATTATGCTTCGGAAATTGCTTTTGCGCGGCGCGGTTTCAGGAAAGTAATCAATGCAGCGACTGCAATAATAGCGATGATTCCACCGATACGAATAATATTCATTACCCATGCCCCATATTTTCCAGTAGTTGGATCGTAATGATAACAATAAAGAAGAAGTTTATCGGCAAGCGAACCAATCTTATTACCCGAAGCTTCGATAAGTGCGAATTTCAGATCGCGAGGCGGATATTCAATGCCGAAAAAATACCGCGAAATCTTACCTTCGGGAGTAAGGACGATAATTCCAGTTGCATGGGCGAATTGATGGGAGAGGGAATCATACACTGCATGGAATCCTGCGCTTTGGGTCAAGGAAGTAATCGAAAATTCTGTGCCGGTTAGAAAATGCCAGCCTTCGGCACCATGATCTCGGTTGTAACTAGCAAGATACGATTTCTTCTTTTTCATTGCAAGATCGGAAGTCTCCTGAGGATTAATGCTCACGGTAAGAATATCGAAATCCTTTCCTGGTTGATAAGAAATAGTCTTTAGAGTCGTAACAAGTCCGTCTAATTCCTGAGTGCAAAGCATGGGACATTCGTAGTACACCAGGGTTAAAATTATCGGGCGTTTGCCGAAATAATCGGCAAGGCGCACGGTTTGACCGTTTTCATCGCGGAATATCAGCCCTGCAGGAATTTCCATGCCGAGTTTTTGATCGAATGATATTTGGCTCGTGACCAGGGTTGCCGGTTTCTGTTCTTGGATAGGCTGCCTTCTTGCTTCAGGCCAGCCGGTCTGTGCAAAAGATGTTATCGCGAGAATAGATAAAAATACTATAATAAAAAAAATTATTTTCATTCCGATTCTTTTAATTTTGATGTCTTCAATAATAAAATTTTCTCTGCTTCCTCTATGGGAATTCGGACGATTCCTTTTGTGCTATCGACCCATCCATAGTTTTCAAGCATCGAATCCTGATTGTGTATCATCACTTGCATTTCCTGGGCAGGCTGTTCTTCATGCCCGGGCATTAGTTGTAATCTTGGCTCGGGAGGAAATATAGACTGGATGCGATGAACATTTATATTTTTTTGGGTACTCATTGACCGCGCTTTTAAATCGTTAAATAGCCATCTCAAGCTAATGTGCATAAGCAATCCGACGATGATTAAGCCGAGAATAAAGAGGAGCACTGCGCGTACATTCACATCGCGGTGTTCATAGCGTACGTCCGAATTCATTGCAGGTTTGTCATCCATTTTCGGTTTGTAAGCAATAAAGAAAATAAGCGAAGCCTATTGCGCAGAAAGCTATGGGAAGGGAAATATGTAGCCAGGAGAGATGAAATTTTCCGGGGTAAAACGCCGGTTCGATGTACCATATCGTATCGATCCAGCGCATACTAAGGAGAGTCAGGGCAACAAGCGATAATCTTCGCGCGTTCCGTTTCAACCTTTGCGAGAGCAGCAGAAAAAAAGGCACGGCAAAATGAACAGCGACAACGAGAATGCCGGCCGGTTCCCATCCACCACGTATGCGAGCGAGAAACCAGGTAATTTCATCCGGAAGATTTCCCGACCAGATAATTAAATACTGCGAAAAGGCAAAATATGCCCAAAGCATGACAAAGGCAAGGAGTAGTTTACCCAAGTCATGAAAATGTTCCGGTTTTGCCCCTTCTTTCCACGCTAAAATAATTATAGCAAAGCAAAGCGCGCTGATACCTTGCCCGCCGATAATTATCAACCCATATATGGTAGATGACCATTGTGCATCGAGCGACACCATCCAATCGAACGATGCGAATGTCATCGTCAGAAAATAAAGGAGCAAACCCGGAGCGTTGATGAGTTGCAGCTTTCTTTTTTTTTCCGTATCACCTAATGCTGAATTATTAATTGTTCGATGAAGTAATGAAGCAGTTCCGATCCAAATGAAAAAATAAAAAATCGTTCGCGCAAAAGCAAAAAAAGGAGTGAGGTAATTTGTCCATGAATTATTCATCCACGGATAAATTTCTGCACTCCAAATAATAACCGGCAAAAAAAGTATTGCGAGCGGCATGATCATTCTCATTGCAGCCAGGAGAACCGGGCGCATCACCAAACCCCACTCGCCGCCTGTAAGATTATGCAGCATGAGAATTGCGAGCGATCCGAGAGGAATTGCAAGCGTAAAAAGGTACGCCTCAAGGTATGCAGTGAGAAAATCGCGTGTTTCGAATAATGCTCCAACAAGAGAAATAAGCGCCGCAACTCCACCGATGATGATGGATCGACGTAAAATCGTGTTGCTATTCTGATAATTATTCATCGGACTTTATTTCTCATAGAATCGGGAATATCGGAGAGATTTGCATATTGGCTTAACTGCAATGCGCGGATATATGCAACGACGGCCCATTGATCTATGGGGTGAAGTTCTGATGCATAATCGGGCATGGAGCCGAAACCCTGACTTATTGCAGAAATTAACTCTTTATCTGATTTTGCACGAAGCGAATCGGTATGAAAATCCGGCGGCGTGCTGAACCCGCGCCGCACGATCATGCCGTCGCCATAACCTGCTCTGCCATGACAAGGCGAGCAATAGATATTGAAGCGATTTTCGCCGCGCGCTAAAAGCGCCATAGTTAGTGCCGGTACATTGCCAAAACGAGTTGAATCATCGGAATAATCCTGTGAAACGGTTCCTTCTGCTTGCGGGCGGGATCCTATGCTATCGGAAAAAAAAGTGCTTGCCGAAAATGGTTTTAATTTCGGCTGCTCCTGCATATCTTTTCTGCAGGAGCAAAGAGCGATAAACGCTGTAATGAAAAAGAATTTTATTATTTTACCGATGTACATCGCTAACCGCAGCAGGATTTAATGAGAAAAGAAATATTCGCGTTTGTTCTTTATCGAATAGCGGGTCGGCAGATTCGATGAGCAGAAAAAATTTATTGCGTGATGCAAGAGCGAAGCCCGGAACATGAAAAACAGGATGGTATGGCATCGGAAGACCGTTCAATGCAAGCATTCCGAGCACGGCAAATATACCTGCAACAAGAACGGTCATTTCGAAGGTAACCGGAATAAAAGCAGTTNNAGAAAGGATTTGCAACGGCGGCAACCCAATATTGAAAAAGCAATCCGCCGCCTCCGCCAATTATGCCACCGATAAGAACAAGAAGCGGTAATCTGTTTTTCTTAAAACCTATTGCTTCGGAAAGTCCTTCGACCGGGAATGGAGAATAAGCATCGATCCTTCTATAACCTGCTTCAAAACTTTTAGTCGAAGCTGCAAGTAAACTTTCGGGATTACCAAATTCTGCGAGTAATCCATAAAATGTATTGTAAGATTCAGCCATGAACGTCTCCTCCTTCCGAAGCAAGCTGCCGCATTTCCGCAATCGAGATCATCGGTAAAAATCTGATGAAGAGAATAAGAAGCGTCAGGAAAAGTCCGATTGATCCGGCAAAAGTTGCCCAGTCCCAGAACGTTGGCGAATACATTCCCCACGATGACGATAGAAAATCGCGATGCAAACTGGTAATGACAATGACAAATCGTTCGAGCCACATACCGATATTGATGATAAGTGCAATGACAAAAAGCATGGGAATATTTGCTCTCACTCGTTTGAACCACAGCGATTGCGGTATAAGAATATTTGTCAGGATAAGCAGCCAATAAAATATTGCATAAGGACCGGTCATTCTATTCATTGTTAAAAAATGATCATGAGCATTCGGGCTATAGACCAA
>PLXB01000107.1 GCA_003151215.1 Ignavibacteriota bacterium | reverse complement strand
GACTCGCTTGGGGCACGACGTGGCGTGGGTGATGGCGTGAGGTCTTGTCCGAGAGCTGGATGCGGGATATCTGCTTGTCCAGTTCGATGAGAGGGGTGTGGAAACGGGGTTATGGTTCGGCCACCTAGGCACCGTCAAACGAAAGAGACGGCAACAGATAAGCTGAACCTACTGCTACCGCGCCACATCCCGACTCTACTATCAAGAGTCATTATGGCGAACAAATTATGCTCGATTTTATGTCCGATTGTTGTCGAGCTTCGGACATTTTTGGACGATAAAATATGGCCTAAGTGGTCTCCAATTCGGCCTTATGTGAAGCTTCACATAAGGCCGAAGAGCGTGCCTTCATCGCGAGTACCCCTTTCTGACTAGCGATAACTATGCTTATCGCTACTTGACAAGATATTGTGATTGGCATGCCTTATTGCAATCGGGCCACCGCGTTCAGCTTGATATTCCATTTGATTTGCGTCACCCTTGCTAAGGGTGCTTCGGGCCGTTAACCTGAAGTGACTATATTTTTCTTTTTGGTCCAAGTGTGAAAAGCGCAATCGATAATATCCATATCTATATTGCCAATCCATTAGTGCTGCTTGCTATATTTGTAGCGGCTTCTTTTTTGATGATTTGGCGTCTTCAAGCAATGGAGAGTAAAGGCTTTGAAGGAACAGTTCTTGGTACGCTGATCATGCCGTACTGCTCGGGATTCGCGAATCTCGTTTTTGCCTATGTTATGAGCAATTCGGCAAGTAATGGCGGATTGGTGATTGAGAACTGTATCGTTAACAATGCCACCAACCTGACTTTGATCCTCGGGCTTTCAGTTATCTTTGGCGCATCGGCGATCAAACAAAAAGAAAATCCCAAGAAAAAAGTAAAAACCAATGCTGATTTTCACCGAATTAATCGGCTTAATTTGCTGTTCACTTTGATCGCGTTATTCTTATTCACGGGTACGCTCTGGGCTTTGGCAAAGGATCGAATACTCGATTTTTATGATGGTTTGGTTTTGGTTGGCCTGTTTGTCTTTTGGCAGATATTGCACGTATTTGAAATATTAAAAGACAATATTAGAAAAAATAAAGCATTCCAATGGTCGATTGTGCTCGACCTATTGATTATCGCTGCATGCGCCTATTGTGTTTATTATTCCGTTGATCATCTTGTGGCGTGGGTGTCAAAAGCGGAAAACCAATATATTAGTTTTAAAAATTTAGGTTGGTTGAGTGGCGGGCTTATGGTTTTACCAAATGCATTCATCGCTCTGTATTACTCTCGTATTGGCAGACAGGATATTGTCTTAAGCTCCCAAATCGGGGATGGACATATTTGCATTCCGATGTGTATCGGTCTGTTTTCTATATTTAATACGATTCAAGTTCCAAACTTTTTTCAGACTGGCATATATGTCATTCTAGGGGCGGGAGCGGTTCATTTCCTATCTATTGCCTTCCTTGGACGAGTCCCCCGTTTCATGGGCTTTGGACTGATCAGCGCATACGCATTTTTCTTGTATCAAGGAATAATTATGTAGCTGACGTTTACTCTGCGTTAACTCATCGTTACCCGATTACGACCACTTGCCTTTGATCGATACAAAGCCGCATCGGCCATCGATAATATTTCCGTACTATTTTCTATGGGCTGAACACTAAGCAGAGCAATACCGAAGGACATGGTTACTTGTAAACATTCTCCGTCTATAGGGCTACCGTTTGGCCCAATCTTTTTAAATTTATGATCTTCGATGGTTTGCCGCAGACGTTCTACGATGCTTAAGACCTGCTCTTTTTCAGAGTTTTCATAAATTAGCAAAAATTCCTCACCGCCATATCGACCAGCAACATCGAGATGTTTCCGAATTGCTGCATCAAAGATGCCCCCGACTTCTTTCAGCACTGAATCGCCTTGAATGTGGCCATATTCATCATTTATTTTTTTGAAAAAATCGATGTCAGCCAAGACAACCGCCCCTATCCGGACTTTTTTTCGCTTTTGGCGTTGAACTGTTTTTTCTAATTCATTCCGAATTGCGCGGCTATTCAATAGACCGGTTAATCCATCATAACTCGCAAGATTTTCAAATTGAGCTTTCATTAAAACGGCACTCAACATATTGCACATGATTTCACAAGTCCGCACTTCACGCTCTTGGATGTCTGAATCATCCCCGTAATAATCACCGGCCAGCAGGTAGCCATGACCTAAATTCTCCGGGATATATATCGATCCGGCAATATCGCAACCCCATCCAGGGAGATTAATGGCAGAAACATTATGATTCTTAAACGCCATGGCTTCGTTAGTAAATTCCAACGGCGGATTGTTAACATCAAGGCATATTTTTGTGCCTTCCGACAAATCTGGTCTTATATGTTCAGGATTACAAACTGACATGACTTCCAAAATTAAGTCACTCTCAATTACGTTTGTGATTTTATATAAGACGCCAATGTGAAATCCCATGGCTTTATTAATTATTTGTAGCGGTTTCTCAAAATAGGTTTTATCTTGATGAGGGATGTTGGTTAAGTGGTAACTCAACTCACCCAATCGATTTAAAAGAAATTCTGCAGAAGTTGTCACTTTCCCCATAAAATATTTTCCTTAAATTAGCTTCTTTGCAATGATCGTTGCAAGCTTTGTACCAACAGCGAGGCGGTCAATCAGGTTAGATCGTTTCATTGTGCGGGGTGATTGGTGATGTGTTTTTGTGTTGTGGCAGATTTTACGGCGAAACTGCGGTCGAATCTATTAGTAAATATCCTTCGGCAAAGCTGTGGGCTTGCACTTCAAGCACTCGTAAAAGAACGGACAAGCAGGTTTCCAAATGTGCATATCCGCTCCTCGGCCTTGTGTGAAGCTTCACATAAGGCCGAATTGGAGACCACTTAGGCCATATTTTATCGTCCAAAAATGTCCGAAGTTCGACAACAATCGGACATAAAATCGAGCATAATTTGTCCGCCATAATGACTCTTGATAACCCAAACCTGCCATAGCCTCATCAAAATTAGCAGCCCGATACCGGACATTGGTTACCCTTCTGCACAGCCATTTCACTGAACTTGATTACACTCAATTGATGCTTTTCAAGGTTACATCGCTGTTAGGCGTTGACATCCAAGCGTGTAGCGCCCGCAACAGGGGGCGCTTTTTGTCATGATGTGCCTGCATGCGGTGCAGGATATCGTTGAGGGTGCGCATGGCTTCCCTAATATGAGGTCCCTTGTTGAGCATGACACATTCTGCCCGTTCGCCCATGGCCGCATCAGTAATCTCGGCACGGGAGGGTAGCCCA
>PLXB01000200.1 GCA_003151215.1 Ignavibacteriota bacterium | reverse complement strand
CTCATATTTGTCAGTAAATTGCCCGTCGTCGGCAAGCCTGTATATGATCAATCTCATGCGGAGTTTGCATTCTTGCTTGACTTCGTTCCGGGTTGGAAAAGATCGTATGGAGAAGGCGGTTTGATTCAATATCAATCGTTCGTACCGAAACAATCGGCGGAAGAAGTTTTTCGCAATCAGATCGAAATGTGTCAGGAAGCCCAAGTGCCCCCATATCTGGGAGTCTTCAAAATGCATAAACCCGATAAATTCTTATTTACTCATGCTGTCGATGGCTATTCGCTTGCGCTTGATTTCAAGGTGACGCAAAAAAACCGAGAAAAACTCTGGGCATTATGCGCAAGGATGAATGATGTAGTTCTTGCTCATGGCGGAAGATTTTATTTTGCCAAGGACGCAACGCTCAGACCTCAGGATTTCAAGGCCTTTCTCGGCGAAGAAACACTGAAGAAATTTGCCCAATTAAAGAAGAAATACGATCCGGAGAATATTATTCAGACCGATCTCTCAAGACGGCTTTTGATTAATTCATAAGAAATAACGTGCATTAGGGCGTATATGAAGTCATGATCTTAAACTTTCCTTGTGCTTGCTGGTTGAGTAAGCCCCCATTAAGTTTTACATGTCTGATGAAATCGCATACGACGGCATTGATATCAGTTGAATAATAGCTATCGAGTATCACGATACCTGACTCACCATATGGTGCAACTCCTGTACCTGCCGTTGCAGTAACGGTATTGCGTGAATGACGGGCATTGACAGTCGTTGTGCCTATGAGGAAAGTAGTATCGTTCATCATCTGACCTTCGCTTTTTAAATATACTTCTACTCCTAATGATTGAACTGAAACTGAATCGGTTCCTGCAACCCAAGTTGTACCATTACCAGAAGTCAATTTCGCAGCCAATACCCATCCTACATCGACATTCGAACCGATTACTTGAGTCAGATAGGTGAACTGATTTAAAATGCTGAAGCCAAAGTTATACCGATAAAGATCGCCGTTAGGATCCTGATAAAAATAATTTGAGTCGATAGGATTATTATTGCCTTGATAAGTAATAATTTTTGTCACATGGCTTTTACCCTGATAAGATAACCCTGTATCAGTAACGATATCTTGAACAGATATTTTTGGCGAGCCAATAATTTTATCCGGATTATTCCCGTTCGCATCGGCAGTATCGACAACGAAAATGTCATAATTTCCATGAAAAGCCATCTTGAAATCCAGAGGTGTACCCGATGGCGGTGGATTGCTGCTGCTCGGATTGGAGCTGCAAGAATTTAAAAAGGTGATGGTACAGAGTAAGGCGGGGATAAGCAGGAAATATAATTTTTTCATAAAATATTAGTTTTCTAAGACATTTTCAAGACAATCTTCATTTATTAAACCACTTTGAAGGGGAAAAGTTACTCATGGAGGGATAGAATTAATAATTATTAATTCTTCAATAGGCACATGATTTTATCTCTGCGCCTACTAAATACGATCAGATTAAAGCTTTACCTTTGCAATATTCTCCTTTACATCGTCTGAGCTTTTCTTCAGGGCAGCGGCTTCGGAATCGGTAAGCTTGATCTCGATGATCTTTTCCATGCCGTTCTTCCCAAGCTTTACCGGGACTCCGACAACCGTATCCTTCAAGCCGTATTCGCCATCAAGCCAAACCGAGCAGGGAAGTATACGCTTCTTATTGCGAACAATTGATTCAACCATCTGTGCTGCGCTCGATCCCGGAGCGTAATAAGCGCTGCCGGTTTTCAGGAAGTTCACGATCTCGATACCTCCGTCACGAGTACGTTGGAGAATTTGTTCGAGTCGGTCTGCAGGGATAAGCTCAGGAAGCGGAATGCCGGCAACAGTTGAATATCGTGCAAGAGGCACCATTGAATCACCATGGCCTCCGAGAACGAATGCCGTGACATCCTGCACTGATACATCGAGTTCCATTGCAACAAAGCTTCGGAAGCGTGCTGAATCAAGAACGCCTGCCATGCCAATGACTTTATTGCGTGGTAGACCCGTCTTCTTAAGCGCGACGTAAGTCATTACATCAAGCGGATTCGAGACGATGATAAAGATCGCATTCGGGCTATGCTTAAAGGCATTTTCGGCGCAGCCGCCAACGATCTCGGCATTTTTTGCAAGAAGATCATCCCGGCTCATTCCGGGTTTGCGCGCCAAACCTGCAGTGATCACAACAATATCCGAACCTTCTGTCGGTTCATAAGTATTTGTTCCGGTTAGCCGGGTATCGGTGCCATGCACAGGGGCAGATTCGAACATATCGAGAGCTTTTCCCTGAGGAATGCCATCGACAACATCGACAAGAATAACGTGTTCGCATAGCTCTTTATCAGCGATACGCTGGGCAACAGTTGCGCCGACATTACCGGCGCCGATAACAGTGATTTTCATTAAAATTGAGATAGGTTTTTTAAGCGCGGGAGTAAACGCAGATAGTTGCGTGGAGGTTCAGGGGGAAAGGTCAAAAATCAAAAATAAAAGTCAAAAAGGTTCAGACTTTTTCTTCCTTTCGACTTACCGTCAGCCCTCTCCGCCGACTTCCATTTCGTCGGTGAGATCATTGAAGGAGCTTGTAATAAGCTCAGTGGCGCGCTTGAGATCGTAAGGCTCGACATAGATATTAATCCCTTTGATCGAATCAAGAGCGGCAAACATACCGATAGACTCGCTATGCTGGAGAAAAGATTCGATACCGGCGTCATTAAGTTTCTGCTGAATAATTTGCGCCTCGATATCCGTGTAAAGACTTGTTAAGAGTTCATAACCTTTCATTTAACCCCCTACTCCCACTTCCATATCGTCGGCAAGGTCATCTTTCGAGTTTGTGACCAGCCATGTGGCTTTTTCGAAATCGTAGGGTTCAACGAAAATGCCAATACCATCACTTGCAGGAAGCATGTTATCACTGTCGCTTGATTGAACAAAGGACTCGATCCCTGCTTCTGCAAGTTTTTGTTTTACTAATTCCGCTTCGAAATCAGTGCCTAAAGTTGTCAGTAGTTGTAAACCTTCCATAAATGTATGTAATTATTGTGGTGTTTTAAATGATATTCCGCCTGTACTTGTTCCCCGTTAATAAAGATATATTGAGGAAATTGGGAGCCTGCTTATGCAGGAGATGAGACCGTCGTCATATCCGGAGTTGTTTGCGTAGCGCCCATAACATTTGCATTAAGACCGATGCTCCGCAGATAATTGGCAAGCGTATTGACAAATCCGTGCATAACGAAAATATTTTCAGCTCCTGTTGCTTTGATCGCAGTGAGAAGTCCTTCCCAATCGGCATGATCGCTTAAGGCGAAGCCGCGATCGTGAATTTTACTGTGTAAACCGCCCTTCGACATCCAACCGGATGCAAATGATGTTGCAACCATGTTGAAATGCTTCAGAGCATCGGCTCTTCCGAATTGCGGCGGAGCGATGATCATCGGATTTTTATCTTTCATCTCTTTCAGCGTTTCATCATTAAGAATAACGACTTCAGGAAATTCAATTCCGGCAGTCCGATATGCCGGAAGAAATTTTTCGACGGTATGATAGACCATGATCGGTCCGATCTTCGGATCAAGCCCTGCCAGCACTCGCTGTGCTTTGCCGAGGGAATAAGCTGCAACAATACTTGTCGTGCCCCAGGCAGCATTCAACTGCCACCAGTCATTGATCTGATTAAAAATTTCTTTTTGTGATTTCCATTTATAGTGAGGCTTTGCAAACGTGGATTCGGTGATGAAGGTATGGCATTTCACCGGCTCGAATGTTTCGCATGTTGCATCTGGCTCCAGTTTATAGTCGCCGCTGACAACCCATATCTCGCCTTTATACTCAACCCGTACCTGCGCCGAGCCGAGAATATGTCCGGCAGGATGGAGACTGACTTTCACGCCTCTCATATCTATCTCTTCGCCGAATTCAATGGATTCAACTTTTGCACGAAGTCCGACGCGCTGCTGTATAAGAGGTTTACCGGAGTTAGAAGTGAGGTAGGCTTGCGAACCCGGCTTCGCATGATCGGTATGAGCATGAGTGATAATTGCACGGCGCACGGGTTGCTGCGGATCGATATAGAAATCGCCAGCCGCACAATATAAACCGGATGAAGTAAGTTCGATAAGCACAGTAATACAATGCAAACGGGAGGAGAATCGTTTTGCATTGTATCCGGCGCGAAGAAAATCAATAAATTAATTTTACGATAATATACCTTGTGTATATTTGAAGAAAAATGAAAAGACAAGCTCTCATTTTCTCGCTCTTTGCCGTTCTTCTTTTCGGCAACGTTTTTGCACAAAAAGTAAAATATGTGGTGCTGATCAGTGTTGATGGGATGCGCCCGGAATTTTATAAAGATTCTTCATGGCCTGCTCCGAATATGCAACAGATCAAGAAAGAGGGACTTTATGCAGATCATGTAAAACCGGTTTTCCCAAGTGTAACGCTTCCGAATCATACAAGTATGATCACAGGCGCTTTGCCTGCCAGACATGGAATATATTATAACGCTCCATTCGAACCTGAAGGACCTACTGGCAGATGGTACTGGGAAACAAGCCTTATTCGGGTACCGACACTTTGGGATGCCTGCCGGAAAGCCGGACTGAGAACTGCTGCTGTGGATTGGCCCGTTAATGTCGGAGGACCTATCGATTATAATTTTCCTTGCATTTGGGATATCGATTCGACAAAAGACAATATTAAAGTCCTGAAGAAATTTACCACGCCTCCGGGGCTATGGGATGAACTGGAAAAAAATGCAACGGGGAAAATGCTTTCCGCCGATATTGATGGTACGACATTCCGCTCTGATGAAAACAAAGCAAGAATTGCAGCTTATATCATTCGTACGTATAAGCCTTCATTCATTGCGATCCATTTTGCATCGACCGATGAGATGCAACATGAGTATGGCAGGGAAGGAGTTGAAGTGCGTAAAGCTGTCGCTACTGTCGACCGGGCGATCGGCAATGTTCTAGAAGCGATCAAGGAAGCGGGGATCAAGGATAGCACAGCTATTCTGATCATAGGAGATCACGGGTTCGCAGACATTCATTCGACATTATATCCGAATGCATGGCTTAAGAAGAGCAATTTACTTGGATCGGGAAAAAATTGGAGAGTCAAGTTTCAATCCGGAAGCGGATCGGCTTTTTTACATCTTCAGGATAAGAATGATACGGCAACCCTTGCAGCAGTAAAGAAAATGCTGGAAGATCTGCCACCTGCAGAGAAAAAATTATTTAGAATATTTAATAAACAAGCTCTTGAAAAGATCGGCGCTGACCCTACCGCTGAACTTGCAATATCTCCGATCCTTGGAATTGCCATCGGTGGAGCAGTAAAGGATACTGTATTACTGCCATCATTACAAAAGGGAACGCACGGGTATTATCCCGATGCTCCCGAACTCATGACTGGATTTATTGCAATAGGAGCCGGACTTCATGCTGGGACTGTAATCCATGAAATGGGAACACAAGATGTTGCGCCTATTATTGCTGCGCTTTTGGGACTTCCTTTTAAATCGCCGGATGGAGTATTACATCCCGGAATAATAAAATAAGACCTTTCATCATTATCACTTGTCGGCGTGACCGGATTTGAACCGACGACCCCTACTACCCCAAAGTAGTGCGCTACCAGGCTGCGCTACACGCCGAATTTCTGAGCCGAGAAAACAGGAGGG
>PLXB01000288.1 GCA_003151215.1 Ignavibacteriota bacterium | reverse complement strand
TACGAAGAAGAGCAGGAAGGGATGGAGATCGATGCTGAGGAACTTGCCGATCGTGCAATGAAGATTAAATTAATCTTAACGGACGTAGATGGCGTACTCACCGATACGGGAGTCTATTACGGTCCGGATGGAGAGGCCTTCAAACGTTTTTCTATCCGTGACGGCATGGGTATTGAACTGCTTCGTGAGGCCGGAATCGAGACGGCATTTCTTTCGAGGGAAAACTCTTCTGTAGTAAAAGCTCGCTCGGAGAAATTAAAATTGAAGTATTACTTTCCCGGTGTACAAGATAAAGGAGTTTTCCTGCAAAATGTCTTAGAGCAAACCGGTTTAGAAACCGAGAACCTTGCATATATCGGCGACGACGTCAACGATACNNAAGAGGTTTAACCGGATCACCCGGAGACGCGATCACATCGGTAATGAACGAAGTCCATTACGTGGCAAATGTACGCGGCGGATACGGTGCTTTCCGCGATTTTGCAGATTGGATATTGGAACTTCGTAAACTCGAAGAATAATTTTTTTTTCACTATTACTTCGTACTACTTATGGAAACCTCAGCATTACGTTCTATTGGAAATAAGATGGTTGGCATTGACCAGCCTATTTATGTTATTGCAGAGATAGGCATAAATCACAATGGTTCGCTTGATCTGGCGAAAATGATGATCGATGGTGCAGTCCGCGCCGGGTGTGACGCCGTAAAATTCCAAAANNGCCCCAGGATCAGTGGTATATCGAACGCGATACACCATGGGGACGAATGACATACATTGATTACCGCCATTATGTCGAATTTACATTAGAAGAATACACAGAAATCGATCGCTATTGCAAACAGAAAGGTATCCATTGGTTTGCATCCTGTTGGGATGAGCTGTCTGTCGATTTTATTGCCCAGTTCGATGTACCATGCTTTAAGGCTTCGTCGGCATCGCTTACTGATATTGATCTCTTGAAAAAAAAGAAAGCAACCGGCAAGCCGCTTATCATTTCTACCGGAATGTCAACATGGAATGAGATTCTAACTTCGGTGCGTGAGATCGGTACCGATAATTTACTTATTGCTCACGCTACATCAGCATACCCTTGTTCGGTTGAAGAATTAAATTTGAGAATGATCCGAACCCTGCAAAATGAATATCCCGACTGTCCGATAGGATATTCGGGGCATGAAACAGGGCTTGCTCCGACGATGGCCGCCGTAGCGCTCGGCGCAGCTTTTATCGAACGTCATATCACGCTTGACAGAGCAATGTGGGGGACCGATCAAGCAGCTTCTGTCGAGGTCGGTGGTTTTATCAGGCTTGTTGAAAACATTCGCGATATTGAGCGCTCGTTCGGAGACGGAGTCAAAAAAATTTATGACAGTGAGTTATCGTCCCGCAAAAAATTACGCCGTCAGATGACGATAGCTGTGTGATATATGTTATAGTGGCAGATATTTTTACTCAGTTCGGGATGATAATTTTGTACTACGATTGTTTATGTCTTTAGATACGCTGCGATGGATTACAACAGCCGCGGTCATCTTCAGTGCGCTCACGATTATCTCTCTTGAGCGATTGTTTCCTTATGATAAAGGACAGAAATTTTTACGACCGCAGTTTTTGAATGACTTTGCGCTCTATTCTCTCGTACAAAGCTATGTACTTGGGATAGTGATCTCCTATATTATAGTCTGGATCGATTCTTTTTCCGGGTTATCACGCTTACATATCGTTACGAGCTGGGGCTTGGGCTGGCAGCTTCTCTTTTTTCTGGTTATTCACGATCTGTATATTTATACATTCCACCGGTTTCAGCATCGGTCAAAATATTTCTGGCGCATCCACGAAGCTCATCATTCAGCCCATGAAGTTGACTGGCTTTCCGGTGCGCGTTCGCATTCATTCGAGATTCTGATCAATCAGACGATCGAGTTTTCTGTAATCATATTGCTTGGTGCTCCACCGGAAGTTCCATTACTGAAGGCAGCGATTGACGGAGTGTGGGGAATGTATATCCATTCCAATATTAACGTCCGAAGCGGTTGGCTGCAGTATCTTATCAACGGTCCTGAAATGCATCGGTGGCATCATGCAATCGATGACGATGCCGCGAATAAAAATTTTTCCACTAAATTAGCGATATGGGATTGGATCTTCGGAACGGCTTTTCTTCCTAAAGAGAGGAAGCCTATAGGATATGGTTTAGGAGATACGTCCTTCCCTGAAAACTACATTAAACAGCATGTTTATGCGTTCAGGAAGTTTGAGTAAGGTATAAGAAAGATTTAGGGAAAATAAATATTTTTGCAGATTTAATTTGGATTTTGGAGAATAATTTAGTATATTGGGGTGGTAATAAAGGCGTGGAATCTGCAACTTATTGATTTTACGTAAGTTACTTATTTGGGTTGTTCTCAGTTTGCCCCCAAATAATAAAAATCAACATACCGTCAAGCCCTCTTGCCGGTTTTGCCGTAGGTTATCGTTTGTCTTGAATCTATAACTTTGTGAGGAAAATATGAGTATGGTCGCAATTCTCTACCGCTCGGTTCAGAGGAGACTTTGGACTTTAGTTTTTTTCTTTTTGATCGGAAATTTTAGTGCAGTTTTAGCACAGATACCAAGAACGATGAGTTATCAGGGAGTTCTCACGGTATCCGGTGGAACTCCGATAGCCGATGGAAGCCATGTCCTGGCCATTGCTCTTTATGATGACCAATTTCCAAATGCCCCACTCTATACTGAGGTCCAAAAGGTTCAAACTTCTCAAGGACTTTTTAATATCATCATCGGCTCTCAAATTCCGATTCCCGATGCCATTCAGTTTGACAAACCGTATTCTTTGGGTATTTCCGTAGACGGAGGTGCCGAAATGCAACCACGAACTTTACTCACAGCAGCCCCCTATGCGATGCATTCTCAAATCGCAGAAACGGCAAACAATCTTTCTCCGAATGCAGGAGGAATCGTAACGAGTATTAATGAAGCGTCGGGTCATATACTTATTACAGGTGATAGTTCTGTTTCCGTGACCTTAACAGGAAGAGTTATTACCTTGCATACAAACGGTATTCACGCTATCATGGATACCGATAATACAATGATGATATCGGGAGCAAGTGGACCGATTGTTAAGATCGGAGTTGCTGATAATGCCATTGTTACAAAAAAGGTCGCCGATCGGGCAATCACTCCGATCAAGATCAACCAGGCTGGAGCGACAAACGGCCAAGTATTAAAATGGAATGGAACGACATGGGCCCCGTCCAACGATAGTATCGGCACCGTTACAGCAGGAACAGATATTAAGATCGTTGGCAATAATATTTCGGTAGGACATCCCCTTCCCGATGGAACAATGCCAAATACTACGCTTCGATGGACGGGCAGCCAGTGGGTAGAAAATACCAATCTCACAAGTGCGGCATCCGGTCTTACAACAATTAATAACAGTTTGTTTTTAGCCGGTGGCAATGGTGCAAGTGAATTGCGATTCTATGAACCGGGTGTTTTGGGGGCAAATTATTCATCCTTCAAAGCACAACCTCAGACGGCATGTATAACTTATACCCTTCCTGCCTCTCTTCCTTCTTCAGCAAGCTTTCTTACTACTGATAATAACGGGCAGTTGAATTGGACAAATACTGTGCTTGTTCCTTTTAACGATATCACTAGTGGAGTAAATCTAAATCAGAGTTTGATCGTAGGAAATGGAACTGTCCTTTCCCCTACCGGTTCCGGTATTATCGCGGCTAACCAGTTTGTTGGCACCGGATCAACAACAACAGCAGTTGATTTGGCAACGGCTGAAGTTGCAGGAATTCTCCCAATTGCCAGAGGTGGTACAAATTCGGGTTCGGCACTTGTCAATAATCGTTTAATGGTTTCCGCTAGCGGGGCGATCGTTGAACTCATATCCGGAATGCCTGGGCAATTATTAAAAAGCGGGGGCACGAATTCTGCACCTACATGGACGAGCTTAAATCTACTCCCACCCGGAACTACGAATAATAGTACTCTCCGCTGGGATAATGCGACAAATCAGTGGCAGGAAAATATTAATGTTTTGGAGACATCCGAAGGTTTGGTGACCGTAAATAATGGAATTAATCTTAACGGCTTAACGAGTCCTTTGCAAGTTAACGGCTCTGTGGGAACAATTGGGCAAGTTCTCACGAGTAACGGTATAGGTAATACACCTATATGGAATTCCATTAATCTATTGCCAAATGGCACAGCAATAGATAACACACTTCGCTGGAACGGGACATCATGGGTGGAGACATCGAACGTGAAATCCAGTGCTGCTGGATTATTAACAGCGAATGCAGGAGTAAATTTGAAAGGTACGACAAGTGCCTTACAAGCTAATGGTAATTCGGGAATATTAGGACAAGTACTCATCAGTGGCGGCAATGGTATAACACCGACCTGGA
>PLXB01000408.1 GCA_003151215.1 Ignavibacteriota bacterium | reverse complement strand
CGGTGCAACGATCGAAGATACTGTATTATGGGATAAAGTAAGTGTCGGCGAACTTGCCTATATCAATCATGCCGTGATCTGCTCGAACTCGATGATCGGCGCAGAGGCGAAAATCCATGAGCATGTATTTATGGGGGAACGGTGTCAGGTCGGCGAAAAGGCGGAGATCATGGCCAATGTAAAGCTTTGGCCCCAAAAGCAGATCGAAAGGGGTTCGATATTGCATACGAGCTTGGTCTTAGAAGACCGGTGGTCGAAAGATCTCTTTACCAATTCGCGTATCTCCGGTGCATCGAATATCGAGATCACACCTGAGTTCTCTGCAAAAGTCGGCGCCTCGCTTGGTGCTCTTACCGGAATGGGATCGTATGTGGTGATCTCGCGCGATAGCGATCCTGGTTCACGCGTCATCTCCCGTGCCGTTACGAGCGGCTTGATGAGCGCCGGAGTAAATATTCGCGATCTTGAGCAAACCCCTATTCCGCTTACCCGCCACGATCTTTTGAACGGCAGACAAGCTGCCGGAGTGCATATCCGTAAGAACCCGTATGAGAAACGCCGCTCCGATATTATCTTCTTCGATTCCGACGGCAAAGACCTGACTTCGACAAAAGGAAAAACCATCGAACGGTATTTCTTCGGAGAGGATTTTCCGCGCGCACCCTACGATAAGGTAGGGACGATAGAATTTCCGGTTCGTACCGGAGAAGCATACCGCAAAGCATTTTTAAAATCCATCGATACGGAAATTATCAGTAAAGCAAAATTCCGGATTGCAATTGATTACGCATTCGGCATCACGTCGATGATCTTCCCGAATATTTTAGGCACGCTCGGAGTCGAAGTTGTTTCATTGAACGGATACCTCGAACCGACAAAACTCACGCGGGCAAAGGAGGAGTTTAAACGTTCGACAGAACAATTAAAAAATATTGTAACCTCACTTGGCTATGATGTCGGATTTATATTAGACGCCGGGGGAGAACGCATTTCCGTTATCGATGAAAACGGCGCATTCCATCATAATCAGAATCTTCTGACACTGGTTACGAAATTCTTCTTAGAATGCAGGAAGCTCGAAGATAATCCGGTCAAGAAGATCGCCATTCCTATTTCAGCATCGAGCGAAGTCGAAGAGGTAGCTAAAGAGTACGGCGTGGAAGTCGTCCACACGAAAAATTCTCATGCGGCGATGATGGTTGCATCGAATAAAGCAAATATCGGATTTGTCGGCGGTACCCGCGGCGGATTTATTTTCCCCGATTATTTTTTCGCTGTCGATGGAATGTACACGGCAACAAAACTTCTTGAGATGATGGCGCGCACCGGCATTAAGATCGGCGATATTGCAAAAGATCTGCCGCAGCGCGTACAGGCAAGCCGTCAGGCATTTTGTCCTCAGGACCAACTGGGAACGGTGATGCGACGCGCGATGGAGCATACAAAATCAATGCCCAGAACGCTCGTCGATGGAATCCGTTTCTCGCCGATGAAAGGAAATTCGGCATGGGTCTTAGTCATTCCTGAGAAAGAAAGGCCCTATTGCGAAATCCTGGCAGACGCGGATTTAAAGGAGACTGCCGAGATGCTTGCTGAAGAATATTCGGCGCAGGTTTATGAATGGAGAAAAAGTGTTATTTAATCATTGGAGAATAAAATATGAAACATCTTTTTTTTTGTTTTATTGTCGTCATGTTATTTCCTGTCGTTTCTCAAGCGCAGCATGCCTGCTGCAATATGGACGCTAATGCAAAATTCGTGTCATTCGCTTCCGATGAAGATTTCATGCGGGCGCATGAGATTCCCCTTCCCTATCATGCAATGGATCTTACCGGTTCGATGATTTTTTTTCCGTGCGCCGGGGGAGCAAACGGCGCGGCATACTTTGTCGCTTCAAAACTCCATCCGAATAAAGTAATCCTCATGTTTCCCGAATACTGGGGCTTGAACGATTACATTAAAACGGAAGCAGATAAACTCAGTAAAGAACTTAATGTTACCGTTTGCGCTATTGATCTCTATGACGGTAAAGTAGCGACGACGCGGGAAGATGCGGGGAAATATATGCAATCGCTTACTCCAGAACGCGGCAATCAACTCATCGACGGAGCGATCTCGTACTTCGGGCCAAAAACACATTTCGGAACGATCGGCTGGTGCATGGGCGGGGGCTGGAGCCAGCAAGCGGCTATTCGTACTGCTAAGCAAGGCGATGCCTGTGTGATCTATTATGGAATGCCGGAGACAAATCCTGATAAATTAAAAGTGCTGCATGCCCATGTACTCGGGATTTTCGCCAATAAGGATAAATGGATCACGCCAAAGGTTGTCAGCGATTATAAAAACGCGATGAGTACCGCAGGGAAAAAACTCACCGTTCATGCCTACGATGCCGATCATGCATTCGCCAATCCGAGCAGTCCGGTTCATGATAAAGCAGCTACCGACGAGGCACATAAATATACTATTGCATTCCTGAAAAAAGAAATGCAGCTCAATTAATGACGATCGCCGCACTTAATGTAATTGCAGCAGCGAACGGATTGCAATTATCGGACGAGCAACTCGGGAAGCTCAGCACTTATGCTGAGCTTCTTCGCACTAAGAATCAGGTTGTTAACTTGATCTCACGGAAAGACGAAGAAAATGTTCTTTCCAAACATATTCTGCATTCCCTTACCCTCGTTTTTCCTCATATTGATCTTGCCGGAATATCAGGAGAAGCAAAAGTTTTTGATCTCGGCACCGGCGGAGGCTTGCCCGGCATTCCTATCAAGATCGCTCGTCCGGATATTTCTCTGGTTCTTCGCGATTCGATTGGCAAGAAGATCGCCGCGACAGAAGCAATGGCAAAGGCTCTGAGTCTCGATAAGACTCAGGCTATTATTGCCCGTGCGGAATTGCTGACAAAGCAAAAAGAGCATAAACGAAAATATGATGTCGTCATCACTCGTGCCGTTGCACCGCTGGATGAATTGCTGAACTGGTCGCGTGAACTTTTGAAATCCGGCGGTATCTTACTTTCATTGAAAGGCGGTGATCTTACCGAAGAGACGGAAAAAGCCGAGAGACTTAAATTTATAAAGTCCATTGAGGTCAAAAAGCTTTCACTTGTAGGTTATGATGAATTTATGAAAGAGGAAAAGAAGATCGTTCGTGTTAGGATAATATGAAAATCGTCAATTTTTGTTTTGCCACACATAACCATCAACCCATCGGCAACTTCGATTATGTGATCGAAGGGGCATACCAAAAATCCTACCTTCCTTTTTTTCAACTTGCACAAAAATTTCATCTCCGGTTTGCCACACATTTTTCCGGCATACTGCTCGAATGGTTCGCTAAACATCATCCAGAATATCTTGCAATGCTTCAGTCATTCGTTGGGAGCGGACAAGTGGAGATCATTTCCGGAGGATATTACGAACCGATCCTTGCCGTTTTCTCCGAAAGTGACCGGCTCGCCCAGATAAAAAAACTTTCAGCGTTCATCGAAAAAACATTGGGTATGAAGCCTCAAGGAATGTGGTTAGCCGAGCGCATTTGGGAACAGCAACTGGCATCTACTCTTTCAGATGCAAAAATGGCATATACGATCTTAGATGATACGCATTTCAGGGCTGCAGGATTAGAGGAAGAAGATCTGAGCGGTTATTATCTGACCGAAGATCAGGGGAAATCAGTTGCAATTTTTCCGATCTCGAAAGATTTGCGCTATACGATCCCCTTTGCTCCTGTCGATGAAACGATAAAAATTTTACATGATGCCGCATCTGAAAGCGGCAAGAATATCATTACTTTTGCCGACGATGGCGAGAAATTCGGTGTCTGGCCGAAGACATTCGATCATGTCTATAAACAAGGATGGCTGGAAGAATTTTTTCGTAAGCTGGATGAAAACTCTTCCTGGCTGAGAACCATCCACTTTACCGAAGCAGTAAAAATATTACCTCCTAAAGGCAGAATATATCTGCCAAATGCAAGTTATGCCGAGATGATGCAGTGGTCATTACCTACGCCGAAAGCGAATATAAAGTACGAGGCTTTAGTCAAATTACTTTCTGCAAATACCGAAGAGTGGAAAGAATACGGCCAATTTGTCCGCGGTGGATTCTGGAGAAATTTCTTCGTCAAATACCCGGAGTCCAACCATCTTCATAAGCGCGTGATGAATGCAAGTAAACAATTTGCGTTATCGCAGGCATCGCTGAAGAAAACAAAACAATATCAAACGGCTTATAACCACCTCCTTGCCGCCGAGTGCAACGATCCCTATTGGCATGGCGTCTTCGGAGGCATCTATCTTGCGAATCTGCGTCATGAAGTGTATACTCATCTTCTTACTGCCGAGCAACAGCTATCTGCCCTGGAGAGAAAAAATGAACTCCATACTGAAATTACCGACACAAGTAATATCGTACTGGAGAATAAATTTCTTCGTATCCAGATTGATTCGGGTCGGGGTGCCGCAATAAGCGGAATAGATTTTAAGCCCAAAGCTTTTAACCTTTCGAATTTTATTGACAGAATTGTAGAGCCATCCCATGCGAAACTTACAGCGGCCCAAAACTCCGATAATGCCGATAACACTTCGAAATCCATTCATGATATTGTCCTGACAAAGGAAAAAGGACTTGAGGATTATCTTATTTATGACTGGTATCGCCATGGCTCATTCATCGAACATTTTCTGAGCGAAGATGTAACGGTAAAAGATCTTCAAAAAATGACATTCCTCGAACATGGAGATTTTTTTAAAGCGAATATCAAACCGCACGTACATATATCAGAAACTGAGGCAACAATTGAATTCCTTCATACCGGTAATGTATTTTTCGATGAAACGGACTATCCGATCACGCTCAATAAATCTCTGCAATTAGAAATTGGATCAGATATTCTTGATGCGAATCTTTCTATAACCAATGATTCCGACAGCGCACTTTCATTCCGTTTCGCATCAGAATGGACATTCGGATTGCTGGCAGGTGATGCAACTGACCGGTATTATGAAACGCCGGGCGTGGAAATAAAAAAGAAGCAGATGAATAGCACCGGAGAGATTCGTGAGGCTTTTGAACTTTCACTTGTTGATGAATGGACAGGGTTTAAGATAACACTGCATTCAGGGAAGCAATGCAGCTTTTGGCGGACTCCGATAGAAACAGTTTCCTTAAGCGAAGCGGGATTCGAGCGCGTATATCAAGGGTCAATAATTTTTGCCTTATGGGATATATCATTAAAACCTCAGGAGACGTGGGACGTAAAACTCAGGATTCGTGTTGCAAATATCTGAACGTGTACATACACCCTTGCTGATATTCCGTGCCTCAGATGCACCTCAGCTAATATGAAAAGAGAAAAAGTCATACGATCAAAAAAAAATGCTGCGGCTATTTCCGGTTCGCAAAAGATTTCCGTTATTATTCCTACGCTTAACGAAGAGAAATTGCTTGCCGGCTCCCTCAAACAATTCACGCCGGAATTAAAAAAACGATTTGGAATTGAGATCATTGTCAGCGATGGAGCATCGAACGACGGAACACTTGCTATTGCCGCTGAATTTGCCGATCTGATTGCAATCCACGACGATATATCGCATCGGCAAACCATTGCCGAAGGACGCAACCGCGGCGCAGCGCTCGCTTCAGGAGAAATTCTCGTCTTCCTCAATGCCGATACACAAATTCCCAATATTACGGCATTTTTCGATCACATCGTGATGCGTATGTCCATCGATCCGGCGCTCAGCGCACTTGCAGTGAAAGTGGAAGTGATCCCGGAAGAGCGAAGGTTTTCAGACAGACTCTTTCATGGTTTTTTTAATCAGTACGTTCGCTATCTTAACCTTTTCGGAATAGGAATGGGGCGCGGCGAATGCCAGATCGTGCGTGCGTCATCATTTGAGTCTTTGCACGGATATGACGAAAAACTTAGTGCCGGCGAAGATTTCGAATTCTTTAAACGTATCCATTATTTTGGGAAATTAAAATATGACGGCAAACTTTTAGTCTATGAATCTCCGCGAAGATACAGGAAATATGGATATGTAAAAGTTTATTCCGATTGGATCAAGAACGGAGTTTCAGTTCTCCTGAGAAATAAATCCGTGAGCCAGGTATGGGAAGAAGTACGATAAGATCAGAGCCGGATATAGAATTTCATCTGGACATCCCATATTGCCGGAGATTGAATACCAAGACCGAAGATCGGGCCGACAGTTAAATCAATTCCAACGCTTGTTCCCACTCCGCCGGGAGTAGACATAATACCAAGCGAAGGAGCAAAGAGAGTCGCAGAATGGATCCCGCCAATTGTCGCAGCCGTTTGTGCTGAATAGATACCGTAGAATCCGAGACGAACTACGGGCTGAATAATACTAAACACCGTAAGCGGAGACCAGCCTAACTGCAAACCAAGAGATTTCGGCGATGAGAATATCTGCGAGAAATTTGGAGGTGTTTCATAATTGAGATATGGTACACTTGCTGTGAGCAAGCCATAGGAAAGATCAAGGGTAAGCGACGGGACATTCGATTCAACCCCGACAAAAAGGTTGATACCGGTACTGCTTCCCAGAAAACCCATTCCTACTCTGTAACGCAGACCTGCGATCACGCTGCCATGTTCTGCGTCAACCTCTCTTTTTAATTCATCGTTATCTTCATGAAATTTATCTACTGTTGCCATGAGAGTTTGTACCTTGGTTTCGGCAACTGTTTTGGCAAGCGCTAAATTCTGCAGTATTTTCTGAGTCGTCTCTTTTTTGCCGCCGACTTCTACCGTATCGCTGGCATTGATCGAAACGGAATTTCCGACAAGCATCGGCGATTTCTTTTCAAAACTCTTGGTCTCTTGGAAAAGGACGTTACCTGATCCGATTTCTTTGGCAGTCACACGGTATTGATAGGTGCCATTCGGATAGGGCTTCATATCGTGCTCGGCAAGATAATCTGCCGGACGCATGTTCGAATCAATGAGCACCAGCGGATGAGCCGGATCGACGACGGAAAGCAACTCGACCTTGATCGCCGATGTGCGCGCAACCGTATACGGGATAGAAAGACGGGACGACAGCATGGAAATATCCGCCTTACGCAATTCATATTTCAAACGGTCCCCATTGAGGATAATATCTTCTTTAAAATGGCGCGCAAAATCTTCATAAAAATTGAGCGTCGCATTATCTTCGATCTTCAGAATATATTCCTGCCTGTCGGGTGGTGTATTTTCTAATCGCAAACGGATCGGATCACCGGGACGGGCAGTAAATTCCTTTGCATAACGCTCGAACTTGCTTTCGCTTTCACTCTTATTCGATTCAATGGCGCGTTCAATAATGACGTAATAACGAATCGAATCACTTTTTGAATCAGGGGGCTTGGGAAGAGGCAATATCCCGAGGAATACTGTATATGATGCTTCATCGCCGGAAAGAACTTTCGAGAGATTGCTGACCAGCGGAAGCGCAAGCGGCGTGCGAGCAGACCCTACAAAATACATTACCGATTGAGGCGCAATGTTCGTCGAATCTGTTTTCTGGCGTCCTTCGGCTGAAAAAGACATATAACGCGGCTCAAGGTGAAAGGTCGCCTCATGTAAAACGATTTCTCCGGTCGGTGCATCGGTACGAATATAATCGGCTTCAAGGCGCAAAAGCTCCGGAGCAATAGCGGAGCCATACTTCACGCGCTCTTCTTCGAGGCGATCGTGCATCAGATCATCGATACTCTTGATATATTCCGATGCCTTTTGTGCGCGAACCGGAGCATCATACTTCTTCGGTGAATCTTGAGAAGCTTGTGCAAAAGATCTTGTGAGACTAAACAATACGACAAAAGCCACAAGCATACTAATGATACTTGCGGCTCTTGCCGGTTGTTGTACTTTCTCGAATTCAGTTTTCACTTTTTCACCAAAACTCTTATTTCATCTCTTCAAATCAGAGGTGATAGAAAGAGATCATTGACCATGAAAATTACATGCGGTCCTGTTCAATCATCCGGTCATTCTGAGTGACTTCGACCACGGGCGTAGATTTGATCATCTTTGCGTAGCGGTGAGAAATCATGACATCGGCAGGATCTGTCTTAACCTGTTCATTCGTAGCCACCCGGGGCGCTTCCTGAGACGTTGTATTTGTTGTTGCAAGGTCTTTCGATACCGAATTCTTTGGTAATTCCAAATTTTTCGTTACATGAAGTGCCGGTGCAGTATGTATTTGTGCGCCGGAATTCATTGCAACCTGTCCACCGGGAGCTTTAACACTTTGCGGAATAACCGGAGCAGGTGTTTGCTGTACAGGCACCGGAGATGATTTCATAATTGGAACCGGAACCTGAGTAATCAGCTCGTTCTTGCCATTATAATTGAACCATAAGAATGCTAAGAGCGATGCAAAAGCAAAGCCGATGGTTGCACGTTTTGCCCAAAGATATTTGATGCTCCTTTGCGCAGGGATCGTGCGAACAGGCGTTGCATTCGGAGCCGACGTTGCAGTGCGAACTGCCTTGCGCGGCTTTGTAATGCTTTGCAACACTTTCTTTGCACGTGCATCAATAGATGCAGTAAGCAAAAAGCGAGAATCGGCAGCGCTTGCCGCCATTGATCTTGCGATCACAGCATATTCCGCTCCAGCCTGAGCAAGTACGGGATCGGTGCGAAGTTCACGCTCGAACTCCGGACTTACATGAAGCTCGCCATCTAGATATGCAACGATATGCTCATCGGTAATATGTGGGGTCTGTTTTTTCATACTATATTCTCTTCTGGATCTGCGATGGTTTCTCTCGCAGTATATTCCTTCCCCATTATGGGGCTTAAAACTTTTCTGAGTCTTTTTTTTGCCCGGAACACTCGGATCCGAATCGTTGAAAGCGACGTACCCGTCAAATTGCCGATCTCTTCATACGTCAATCCTTCATATTCGCTAAGCAAAAGCGCTTCTCGGTATGTCTCCGGAAGCTCTGCAATCGCAGCCAGCAGCAGATCTGTTTGCTCCTTCTGAGTCAGTATCTCAAGCGGATCATCAGAGCGTCTGACATTAGTCTGCCCGGTCAGCGCCTCATCGTCGGTAACCGTATCCGGATCAATCGGCGAACCGGAAGAAAGGTTATTCCGCAAGCCACGTTTTTTTGAGCTTAAGCAGGTATTCCGGGTTACCGTAAATATCCATGCTCTGAACTCGCCGGAAACAAAGGTATGCCGATATTGCGAAACACGAAGAAAAACTTCTTGAAATGTATCCTCTACCAGCTCTTCGGAAAGTCCTGCAGAGAGCAGAACCTTCGCGCAATATGAGTAAACGCTTGATTTATAGCGCTCGTAGAGAATAAAAAAGGCCGGATCTTCGCCTTTTTGATAACGAAAAAAACACTCTTCATCGTTTTCGGTATTATCAGCTCTTTTCTCAATGAACTCATCCGTAAAAGATCTTGCGATCATCGGACGTTTTTTATATTGTCCGTTTGCAAAGAAGCGGGACTTCGGAACTACGATTATCTCCGGAAGTTCAGCCACAGTAGTATCTTCCACATCTGCGATCAATTCGCCAGATAAGCCATTTTCTAAGATCGGAAAGTCTTCGGTCGGCATAGACGAAATATGATCAAATAGATCATCCGGTTGATCACTGCCTGCCTTCCTCCTCTCTTCATCCTTCAGAGGCTTGCCTGCTGTATTATAAGAACTTTGCGACACGGGAATAATTACACCTCAATGATAAAGAATAATAAGAAATTCTTATATTTCTGTAAATAAATCATTAATTTTACAGAATAACTAAAGATATGTTGAAAAGTGGATAAAAATGGGGATAAGTGAGGCATCGTTCCATCATTTAGGCACTCTCCTAATAAAACAACGCGAGGGATAAGAATTAAGTGACAAAGCAGCGTCGAGGTATATATTAGTCTCTGAAGCGCTTAGATCATCCGGTTGGAAAAATCTCCGCTAATTTTTCCGCGTTATATCCTGCAGCTAAGGCAAGCATCAATTTAATCCTGGCTTTTGGTCCGGTCAGAAGCGGGGCAAAAAGACAGCCAAGTCTTTCGAGTTCCATCCCTGCACCTTCATAAGCATAATAAGGCCTAACCGGTCCGCTATAACACCGGCTGGTGATAACGACCGGAATCTTCATTTCGCATGCTCTGGCAATGCCGTTCATTACTCCGGGGGGAACATTGCCTTGACCCATAGCTTCTACCACAATTCCCTTGGCACCTGCATCAATGGAAGCTTTGAAGAATATATCACCCATACCGGCATAGGTTTTCATAAGCTCAACATAGGGAAGTTCGATTTCATCGTCCACGGGGATCGTCATTCGATTTTTTGTTCCGTGCAATTTAAACGGCGCTTCGGAAGCAAGTATATTGACAGTTCCCAATGCTCCCCAATCAGGAGATACAAACGTATCGCTTCGCATCGTATGTGATTTAGTTACCTGTGTTGCACTGTGAATAGTACCGTTCATTACTACCACAACTCCTTCGCCTATAAATTCTTTACTTGCAGCGACGGCAACGGCATCGATCAGATTCCTTCCGCCATCCCATGCCACATCGAGTGAATGATGCATTGCTCCGGTGAAAACAACCGGGACATGATCGCCAATTGCTACATCGAGGAAATACGCGCTTTCTTCCATCGAATCCGTGCCGTGCGTAATGACTACTCCATCGGAATGATCACTGACTGCGCGGACAAAATCAGCAAGAGTCAACATCATCTCCGGTGAGATGTGCGGACCGGGTAGCGTTGCGAAATCGAATACTTCGATCTCAACATTTGGCAGATACGCAGCAAGTTCGGGAATGCGTTCCAGAATTTCTTTGCCGCGAAGCGCCGGAACCGGACCTGCTTTTTTATCGGCGGTAACAGCGATCGTTCCACCGGTAAAAACAATAGCAACGCGGGAGCGTATTTCTATTAAAGGCTATTTCGTTGTCTGCGGTTCTATCAGTGAAAGAGATTCGGTGACAAGTGCCATAATAATAATCGGGGAAATTAACAACTCCTTTTAATGAACCACAAGAAGGGCGGGAGAAATCCCGCAACTATTGGAATAATTGTTAAGTTGTTGATTTGTTATCTGAAAACAAACAGCTACAAAAGAATTCCTACGCTTCACAAAATGTCTAACCGCACTTCCTTATCTAATACCGATTCCACTGAAACTGAATTCGAGCAATCGCTACGTCCAAAGCTTTTTGAAGAATTTGTAGGACAATCATCTATTGTTGAAAATCTTCGCATCTTTATTCAGGCGGCGAAACAGCGTGGCGAGGCTCTTGATCATGCGCTCTTCACGGGTCCTCCGGGGCTCGGCAAAACAACGCTTGCAAATATTATTGCATCGGAGATGGGCTCCGGGATTAAAACTACTTCCGGTCCGGTTCTTGAACGTCCCGGAGACCTTGCAGGACTGCTCACCAATCTTGAGGAAGGCGATGTTCTGTTCATCGATGAAATACACAGACTTTCTGCCGCAGTTGAAGAATATCTCTATTCTGCGATGGAAGATTACCGGCTTGACATCATGATCGATTCCGGTCCGGCGGCACGTTCAGTGCAGATCGAATTGAAACCGTTCACGCTGGTCGGAGCAACAACGCGTGCAGGGTTACTATCGGCGCCACTCCGCTCCCGGTTCGGCATTACGAACAGGCTGGATTATTATGACGCTGCCACATTACAAAAGATCATCGAGCGCAGCGCCCGGATTTTCGGGATCGAAGCAGATGAAGATGGCATGGCAGAACTTGCGAGGCGTTCACGTGGAACTCCGCGTATTGCAAATCGACTTTTAAATCGCACCCGCGATTTCGCGCAGGTCAAAGGTTCAGGCAGGATTACACGCGAAATTTCTTTGATAGCGCTCGAAGCCCTTGAGGTCGATGAGCACGGTCTCGATGAAATGGATAAGCGCATCCTGCTAACGATCATCGAAAAATTTGGCGGCGGACCGGTCGGCGTGAACACGATTGCCGTCAGCGTCGGTGAAGAAGGTGGCACGATCGAAGAAGTCTATGAGCCATTCCTGATCCAGGAAGGATTTCTCAAACGTACTCCTCGAGGAAGAGAAGTAACGGAATTAGCATATCGCCATTTCGGTATCGAAGCAAAGAAAGGCGGAAATTTATTCGATTCCGCACTTTAGGTCTTATCTTTCTGTGAACCAAATAAAAATTCGCGAATGTTACAACTGGGTTAATACAATCCATTTTATATGAGCAGTATAAAATCCACAGGCGCACCTAATCCTCCCCAGGTAGGTGATCAGTTGCAGCACCTGACATCGACAAATGGCAAAACCTCTGCGATCAATAATCATGAGAAAATAAACTCACCATCCGATCAGGATCATTTTGAACTTCTTCGTCAAACCGAAGAGGAGTTGAGGATTTGCCGTGAGCAACTTGAAGCAATGCAATCCAACTTGCTCGCAAGTGATAAACAGCGCGAATTGCTTTTCATGGATCTGCCCGTTCCGATGTATGCCACTGATCCCCAGGGAAAAATCATTCGCTTTAATACTGCAGCAGCAACTCTCTGGGAGCGAGAACCTGAAATCGGCAAGGATGAATACAATGGTGCAACGAACTTATTTGATCAGGATGGAAATCCTCTTCCTCACAGTGAATCCCCGACTGCGTTAGCTATCAGAGAAAAAAAACCAATAAAAAATGTAGAGTTACTAATTGAACTCCCGGATGGCAGAAAGCGAAATATTCTCTCCAATCCCTACCCTATCCTAGATCCTCAGGGCAATGTAGTTGCCTGCGTAACAACTTTTGTCGATATTAGCGATAGAAAAAAAGCAGAGGAAGCAATAAAAGAATCCGAAGCGACACTTCGGACTATCCTTGAAAACACGAAAGATTCTTACGTATTATACGACAAAGAGAGAAAAGTTGTTGCTTTTAATCAAGCTGCTAAAGATCAGTACTTCGATCTGAACGGGACTCATCTGAAGATCAATAAATTCCTCCATGAATTGACACCGTCTGACCGCCACAAGTTTGCCGAGCAAGTTTTCTCGCGGTGTTTTAACGGGGAGACATTTGAACTGAATGTCAACCGGATCATGCATAATGGAATTGAACGTTGGTTCAGAAGTTCGTACCATCCGATAAAATCTATCAGTGGTGAGGTAATCTCTGTCAGTGTGAAATCATCAGAAATAACCGATGAAGTAAACACTCAATCATTGATCAAGGAATCCGAAGCAAATCTTCGCGCATTATTCGATAATGCAAAAGACGGATTCGTACTTCTAAGCCCTGATGAAAAAATCTTAGCATTCAATTATGCTGCATCTGATCTTTATAAAAAGATCTATGGCAAAATGCTTGTGATCGGGAAATTCGCACATGAAGTTCTTGGTTCCCAAATGGGCACATACGTTCATTTGGCATATATGAAAGTCCTTGCCGGAGAATCAATAGAACGGAAATCAAAGCAAAAAGCGATTGATGGAAATGAATATTGGCTTCGAGGTTTTTATAATCCTGTAAAATCGCCGGATGGACAGATCATCGGCATCTGCATGGGAATAGCAGATATTACAAATGAAGTCGAGGCAAATGCACACTCCGCACAATTAGCAGCCATCGTAGAATCCTCCGCTGATGCGATCATCGGGAAAACCCTTGAAGGCATTGTAACGAGCTGGAATGCCGCAGCCGAAAGAGTATTCGGATATTCGGAAAATGAAATGATCGGGCAATCTATCACCAAACTTATCCCCAAAGATCATCTGGATGAAGAGGCCGAAATTCTTCGTAAGGTAAAAGCAGGAGAAAGAATAGAGCATTTTGAAACTATTCGTATGACGAAAAATGGAGAACTTCGGAATATTTCGCTGACCATTTCACCCCTTCGAAATAATGATGGAGAGGTGATCGGAGCATCGAAAACTGCGCGTGATATTACCGAGCAAAAACTTCTTTTAGAACAGGTTCAGGAAAGTGAAATACGTTTTCGTACGGTTGCTAATACCGCTCCGGTTTTAATCTGGATGTCCGGAACCGATAAACTCTGTAACTTTTTCAATAAAGGATGGCTGGAATTCACCGGCAGAACGATAGAACAGGAACTTGGCAATGGTTGGGCCGATGGAGTACATCCGGATGATTTGGGCAAGTGCCTGGATATTTACATTGATTCCTTTGATGCTCATAAAGAGTTTACAATGGAATACCGTCTGAAAAGATATGACGGAGAATATAGATGGTTATCAGATAACGGAGTCCCCCGATTTTCCCCCGACGGTCAGTTCCTCGGCTTTATCGGCTCCTGCATTGATGTAACAAGCCGAAAGATCGCCGGTGAACTACTTGAAAAAGAAGTACGGGAACGGACGGTCGAATTGACAAACAAAAACGAAGAACTTACGCAACAGAAAAATTTTATGGAAACGGTACTCGATTCTTCCATAGATCAGATCTGTGTCTATGATAAAGAAATGCGCTTCCTTGCAGGCAATAAAACATTTTTAAAGGAAAGCAATTTAAAAGCTGATGATATCATAGGCAAAGCTTTTCTGGAGGTTTTTCCGAGCCTGCATGACTCTGCAATATATAAAGGTCTGTGCCTTGCAATATCCGGACAACCATCGCAGGGAACCTGGAAATCTGTGGAAAGCGGGCACACATTTACAACATTCTTTACTCCTCCTGATAAGAACAATGATATTTACGGCGCTATGATCACTGCGCATGACAATACCGAAATCATTGAATTCTCGCAAAAATTACAGGAATTAAATTCTGCATTGGAAGAACGGAATCTGACATTGCAGGATAAAAATGATGAAGTCCAGCAGCAAAAAGAATTTATCGAAACAGTAGTCGATGCTTCGGTTGATCTTATCACCGTCTATGATACTGAAATGCGGGTACTCTCAGTTAATAAGCAGGTGGAAAAGTTACTGAAGCTAAAACGCAAAGATATAATAGGCAAGACATACTCTCAACTCTTTTCCGGAGAAAGGGCTTCGGAAACTTACAAAAACCTCTTGCGTTCGATCGCAGGAGAAGAGACACATCACGTGCTTTCTCCCGGTGAATCGGGGCGTTCGTTCGACGTGTTCATGGTACCTCTTAAACATAATAAGAAGGTTTATGCCGTTCTTGTTCTTACTCATGATATAACCGAGATCATGAATATTTCAGAGCAATTGCAGATCACGAATAAAACACTTGAAGAAAAAAATACAGCCCTCGTTCGCAGCAATAGTGAACTCGAACAATTCGCTTACGTCGCCTCCCATGACTTACAGGAGCCGCTGCGAAAGATCAGAATGTTCTCAGGACGCATCCAGGAAAATCCGGACGATCTTGATGAAGCAACTCTAGCATATCTCAAAAAAATCATTAAGTCTTCTGACAGGATGAGCGATCTGATCAAAGATATTCTTCAGTATTCGCGCCTTTCAAATCTGCGAACAACATTCCAGCGAACAAATCTTTCTACGCTTGTGGAGAGTGTTCTTACTGATTACGATCTTATTACAGAAGAGAAAAAGGCACAGGTCATAATAGAAAAACTACCAATCATCGACGGAATCCCTCAGAAGTTAAGCCAGTTATTCAGTAATTTGCTTAATAACAGCCTGAAGTTTTCACGTGATGGTGTTGCTCCAAAAATTACCATTACTTCTTCTCTTCTTCCGATAGAAGAAATACGGAAGAGGAAATTAGATGAATCAACGCCTTATTATGAGATTATCTTCAAAGATAACGGCATCGGATTTAATATGGCCTTTGCAGAAAAGATCTTCATTATTTTCCAAAGACTGAACGACAGATCGGAATTCGAAGGGACAGGGATCGGCTTAGCTCTTTGCCGAAAAATTGCCGCGCTTCACGGAGGTGAGATATATGCCGAATCAAAAGAAGGAGAAGGAGCAGAATTCCATATTATTCTGCCTGAGAAAAAAACAAATATTTTTTGATAACTTATTTCGTATAAAAAACCACCCGGCAAACCTCCGGATATTGCATCCCTAACGTATCATATCCTGAAAGCTGCATTTGCCTGAAGTAGGTTCCATATGCCTGTTCATCGTACGAATAGCCTAAAGAGAGGGAGCCTATTGCCCAATTCTTCACTGTAAAAGAGACAGAGTCATCGCCGATCGATTCAAGATCGATAAAAGGAACAGCAAGCGTGGCGTTCTGAGCTAGAAAACTATTTTGATCTGCTCCCGGATTATATTTTTTGAATAAGCAAACAAGCGAGGAAATGGATTTTGCGCTATTATGGTAGATTCCGCGAATGAGTGTTTGATCACCGCAATCATTAGAAAGCACAAAATGCGGGTCGGCTTGAGAAAATACGAAACATGATTTCGCTTGAAATTCCGAATCCTGCCATGAAAGAGTATAGAGCGAATCCGTATTTTTAAAATCCATTTCTCTGAGCAGCCACAGATCGGATGAATTACCCGGATCGATACTACCTTGTTTGAGGTAAGAACGAAGACTCGTCATCCCTGTATACTCTACACGAACCTTACTCATCGACTTGAGCCAGGTTAGAAAGTCATTGTTCGGTCCGATAGGTAGATTCGTAACTTGCTCGCAGCCTGAGCCGACGAGTAAGCCAACAAAAAGAAGTTTGATAATTGCGGGTTTCATCGAAAGTAAAAATGCCTATCTTCTCAACACCTCGCATCCGGAAAAGTAGCAGATTCTCCTTTCGGTGTCAATCTATGCCACTATTTTCTCTGCTGCCTGCTTTGCAAAAGCCAGCGTGCCGCCGGCAAGAATGATATGTCTCTGGCGTTCGGTCAGAGGGGAGGTAACCTGATACGTCAGGTTCTTCGTCTTGTTGAGCATTGTGATATTTTCGGGATGCTGGGCAATTTGCTCGTGAGCATTCTCGACAATGAGTTCATCGCCTTGAGCAATCGTCGCATAATCATGGGGATTAATAAATGTTGCCGGAAGAATTCCAAAATTAATAAGATTCGCAAGATGGATACGAGCAAAACTTTTCACAATGACGGCCGAAACTCCGAGGTACCTCGGAGCAAGCGCGGCATGTTCGCGCGATGAACCTTGTCCGTAGTTATCACCAGCCACGATCATTCCTCCGCCCCATTCTCTGGCGCGCTTCGGAAAATCGGGATCGACTCGGACAAGTGTAAATTCGCTGATCGCCGGAATGTTCGAGCGAAGCGGAAGAACTTTTGCCCCTGCAGGCATAATATGATCAGTAGTGATATTATCGCCCATCTTCAGAAGAACTTTGCCGGAAAGATGCTCGGGCACTGCGGTAAAAGTCGGAAGTGGTTTGATGTTCGGGCCACGAATAATTTTTACCTCTGAACGGTCTGTAACCGGAGCAATAAGCATATCATCATTAATAATGATCTCCTCCATCTCGCCGATATATTTATACGGAATGCCGGTATCGCGGGGATCAGTAATCACGCCTTTGAACGCCGAAGCAGCCGTTGTTTCAGGAGATGCAAGATAGACTTTTGCATCTGCTGTGCCGGAACGGCCTTCAAAATNNACCCGATGGCGGAGCCTGGCCCATTCCGATGCATGGTCCGCATGCTGATTCCAGAACTCTTGCACCGCTGGTGATAAGACTTGCAAGCGTCATATCTTTATCACGGGCGATCATCTCAAATACTTGTTTCGATCCGGGTGTTAAAGTAAAACTCACCGAAGGATGGATCGCTTTATCTTTTAAGATGTATGCCGAAATTCCCAGATCGTGGTAGCTCGAATTAGTGCAGCTTCCGACACAGGCTTGAGCTATCGGCATTCCTGCGATCTCCCTGACTTTCACGACGGCATCCGGCATGTGTGGCTGCGCGATGAGAGGTTCGAGTTCATTCAGATTGATCTCCATATTCTCATCAAACTCAGCCCATTCATCGGCTTTCATTTCGATCCAGCCGCCTTCGCGTTTTTGCGATTTCATGAATGCCTTCGTCTTTTCATCAGATGGAAAGATCGATGTCGTTGCGCCAAGCTCAGCGCCCATATTGCAGATGGTGAACCGGTCGCTGATCGAAAGATTATGAGCGCCTTCTCCGTAATATTCAATGATACGTCCTGTTCCGCCTTTGACAGTCAGTCGTCGAAGCATTTCGAGGATGACATCTTTGCCTGTTACCCAATCTTGTAATTTTCCGGTAAGTTTTACGCCAAGAACTTTCGGCATACCCGTCCAGAACGGCTGACCTGCAAGTGCCATTGCAATATCGAGTCCGCCTGCACCGATAGCGAGCATTCCGAGACCACCGGATGTAGGGGTATGAGAATCCGAACCAAGTAATGTGTCGCCGGGTATTGAAAAGCGCTCACGATGAACCTGATGGCAAATGCCATTGCCCGGACGTGAAAAGAATAAACCGTATTTCGCAGCTACCGATTGAAGATACTGATGATCATCAGCATTTTCGAAACCTGTCTGAAGCATGTTATGATCGACATAGCTGACCGATACTTTCGTCTTCACCGAATCCAAATCCATGGATTCGAACTGCAAATATGCCATTGTTCCGGTGGCATCCTGAGTAAGAGTTTGGTCAATACGAAGCCCGATCTCTGTTCCGGGAGCGGGAAGCGAATCATGTGAAGTAAGGTGTGCGGAAAGTATCTTATGTGTCAGGCTCTGTTTCATATTATTTGAGGCTGGTTTTAGTTATAGCATAATGATAACAAATAAAAAAGAGAAATGATTTTGCTTTTCAATAACATCCCCACACGCATACACCTTACCTTCCGTCACTGTCAACTCGGCCCGATCGGAGACCTTGTTTGCAAATCCAGCGTCATGATATAGATTACCATCGCTGCGATCATGAAGATGAGGACAACCCAGAACTTCCAATCATGATGCGCACGCCGCCAGTACGGAACGTGAGGTTGATTGTTTTCAGGATCGGGAATATGCTCAGGTGTTTTAATTTTACTCATTGTTTGGATTGTAGCTATGATAATGCGGGGAGTCGCTAAAGAGCGAAAAAAAAGAATCAATGGTTCCAATGCATGCGATAAAAACCCAACCATTTGATGAAGGCTAACTACTGCGTTTTACTGTGAGAATAGGGATACCGAAACCGATTCCTATTGCGTAGGTCAGTTTCAAGTACCGCCAACGCATGTTTCGGGGATGACATTCCGCAGGAAGATCCGCCGAGGAATGCAATCTATTTGAAATAAAAACGAATAAAAGAAAGCGGTTGAGAAATCAGCCGCTTTTTTATCGACTGATTTTCTTCATTATCCGTATCAAACTTCTTCCTTCATGATAATCATATTCGATTTTATCAACCAGCGAATGAATGAGAAAGATGCCTAAACCTCCCGGCTGTCTGGATTCAAGTCGCTGCTTGATATGCTCCGTCTCGGGAAGAATATCCGGGCGGAACGGCTCCGGAGAAGGCCAGGAAATTTCGCAGATCACGATCTGCTGTACAGAGTCAATGCTGCACTGGCAAAAAATATCGATCGGTATATCACCGGCTACATGGTCAATGACGTTGGTCGCAATTTCATCGGCAGCAAGTTCGAGAGCATGAAGTGTAAAAGCATCCACTCCGTCGTTTATGGCATTGCGTGCGATGAAGCTGCGAAGTTCGGCAAGGATTCGTGTATCGGCAGGTAGAGTTATCGTATAAATGCTCGTCACTTTGCTTTTGCAAATGAAATTAATGCATCATCAAGCTGCGGCAAAATTTCGAAAACGATAGGGAAGCCCAGCAGATCAAGTACATGGTATATTTTCTCCGGCACTTTGACGAGCTTCATATCTCCGGATTGTGAACGGACTTCTTCAATAAGCCCCATCAGGACTCCGAGTCCGGCGCTTGAAATATATTCAAGATGAGAAAAGTCAAGAATGAGTTTCGATTTCTTCTCGGTACGGACTCGTTCTTCGAGGAAATGCTCGAATTCGGGAGCTGTATGTGCATCAAGCTGTCCCGATATTTCAATGATCGTAATTCCCGCTGCCGGCGAATCGGCCTCTTGTGCGAAGAATTGCGAAGGTGCTATTTGTGGCATATTTTTTTCTCTTTGTAAAAATTTTATAGTCTTCTAATGACGACAAATGTGGCATCGTCAGTAAATGACGATGCCCCGGCGAACATCAGTACTTCGCGCAAAATGCGATCCGTCATTCTTTGTGCATCGGGTTCGGATCGTGCGAAGCGAATGATCTCTGCGAATCGGTTATATCCAAGCTCTTCGCCGCCGGCATCGCGAATTTCGGTAATGCCATCACTGAAGATGACGATGGTTTCGCCGCTTTCGACATGAATTTCTTTTTCTTCAAGTACGTCATCAAAGATCTTCTTACCAACAAATCCGATCCCCATCCCTTTTGGCTGAATATATTCATATTCACCGGCTGGAGATAATATCAGAAGTGGCGTATGCCCGGCACGAGCCNNGGTGCCAATGAAGAGTTCTTTCACACTCATCATCATCGGAGCTAAAGCCTGCACTATGCCTTTTGTTTCTGCCATAAAGATCGATGCGGAAATCCCTTTTCCGGATACATCGCCGATAACAATGAGCGGTGAGTTATCCCATAAAGTGCCAAAGTCATAATAATCTCCGCCAACCTCATAAGCCGGAATACTGATTGCGCTGACTTCGAAACCGGGAATGTCGGGTACACGATTGGGGAGCAAACTTTTTTGCATGGCACGCGCCGCGCGAAGTTCGCCATCGAATTTCTGCTTTTCAATAGAGTCGGTAAGCAGGCGGGCAGTATCCAAGGCAAGCGATGCCACATCACTGAAAGCCGTAAGTACAGTTACGTCTTCATCATCGAATCCGTATTCCCTGATCTTTGCGACATATAACGCTCCTCGCATTCCATCCTTATGTAGGAGTGGTACGGCAATCAGTGAAGATAGTTGCTCCGGCGTATTATTTCTCATTCCGTCACTGCGCCAATCGTCATTAATAAAATACCCGGAGGTAAGAAGGATTGGCTTATGAGTCAGAGCAAGTTCTTCGGAAAGACTCCGCTGCTGTTTATCGGAAGTCCTTACATAGACTGAAAGTTCGTTTGTTACCCGCTCTGCAATTTCAGGAGGAATAGCATCATAAGAGCGGTAGGTGGTATTGTCATGTGTCAAAGCTCCAAAGACCGGTTTCATATTCAATTCAAGCCAGGCGCAATCGGATTTTGTCGCTTCGCGGGCAAGAGAGGTTATCTGATTTGCAAGTTTCGGAATATCAAGAAGCAATTCGCTTGTTAAAACATCGGAGCTGAATCTTGTCAACTTTGCCAGCGATTGAACTTCAGCTGCGCGCCGCTCGACGAGTTCAGTTGAGGAAAGCGTGAAAAGTGCATTAAAAAAAATCAGACCGAAGTATGATGTAAANNTGCGCTTTCGAGGATGATGGCATATCGCGCTAAAGCGGGAGTACTGAGATAAAGAATGAATGCGACCAGACTGAGGATTGAAGCAAGGGCGCTATAGATAAGGATCCTGTTTTTTTCCGTGCGTGAAACATGCGGCATCCACTCCATCCGAAACCAGAGGAAAAGAGTGGCGAATACTACAAGCCCGCGCAAACCATAAAGGACAATATCATAGAGCGTTTCATGAGGCAAAATATTTTTCCGTTGCAGATATTGAGCAATACTAAATAGTACGATCGGAGCAAGCCAGAGCATAAAACGCCGACGGAGTTCCGCTGTCCGCTGCCATAAAAAAAGAAATCGCACAAAACCGACAAGCAGTACGGAGAATCCTATGAGCCACATCGCTCCCATCACATCAATACTCGTAACAGTATTCGGATTCTTCGGTTCGAAATTCGCTGTAACTGAAAGTGTGAAAAGGCTCGGCAGAAAAGAAAAAAGGCATCCTCCTGCCAGTGCAAAAACAAACCAGCGCAGCACCTTTACCGGAATGAAACTTGCTTCAGGTTTGCCCACACTCCTGGAAAGATCGCGATGACGAATGATGAACGGAGTAATTGCTCTTGACCAAAAAAATAGACCTAAGACTAAAAGAATTGTTCGGACTATATCCAAAAATGTCCCCTGCAAGGTCTTTAGAGAATTTGCAATAAGATCAATAGCCAGGACAACGGTAAAAGTGAGGAAACCGAAAAGAGCATTAAAGGCAGCACGAGTCCCTGCCGCCCTGACAAAAGCCAGAAAGCGGCGCCAGATGATAGCCCAGATGGTTAACTCCTTGACTGCCATGAGATTCAAGAATATAGAATACGCTTTACGGGCATGGAGAGTTCGCCATTAATCGAGGACCTGTTTTCAACCGGATGACCGAACTCTACCGTAGAGCTACGTTAAATATGGTCGATCTCACTTTCGAAACATCGAATTTATCCTTATGGATAGGTATCCTCAGAACGATCTTGTGAGATTCGAAAACATGCAGATCGATCGTAAAACCTGTATATCCTTCCGAATCAGCTTTCCCTTCGCCGGACCATATCTCGAGTTCATTACCACCATGATAGTTCTCCCTATCCTTTTCAGCAGTTGGTGTGAAGGTCATTTTTTCGAATGCTCCGGGACCGAGTGAATCGATCATTTTCGGGTCTTTGTAGGAAATGAGTACGCGCTGTGACCGCAGTGATACAGGGTCCATATAGGTCAGAACAGAACAAAGAAGTGAATCATGGATGTCATCATAGCCTCTGACAGCATCATCGCCGAGGAATCCGATATACCGTTTCGATCTGTTATTCGGAATACTGACGATTCCAAGATCGGAGGAGAGAAGAAGTAATCTTGCTCCATCGGTATATCGAATCAGTTCTTTTGTATTTGCGGCACCGCAGCATCCATATTGATCAACTTCGAGATAATCATATTCGTACACCGTTTGATTTCCATCAAGAGTTTTCCTCCAAAGCGTTTTGTTGAAGGCGCCGCCTTCACTGATCCGTGCCGAAAGCTTAACAATGCCTTCTTCCCCATCGGCGCTGGAAAGTACTGTTTGAATGCTTGTTTCGGGGATAAGTATCGTTTTCTGATTATCACCAACCCAGTAATGAGCTAAATGATAGGACTGTGTTTTCGTTGTCTCGTTGAGAACTTCACATCCTTCAATGCTATCGCGTTCTATGGTGATAAAAGAATATGCACTATCGGCAAAGAATTTATGGAAATGATATGCCGATGAATCCTCCTGCGCCGATAAAATTGCAGGGACAAGCAGCGAAAGAAAAATAAATGGACTGAATCTTTTCATAGTATGTGAGTTTACTTGGATTATAGAATACGCTTTCGATTACCCAGATGAACATTTCCGGGAAAAGAAATAATTGTCACAATAATTCGGAATATTGCGTTATTTATTCATTATCCTAATCACGCACGATCATGAAATTATTCTCTTTTGTATCAGCGCTCATCTTCTGCCTGGCAATCGCAGCGCAGGCACAAACGCCTGTTTCGGTGACGATCAATACGGAAACCAGCCGCCGTCCGATCAGTCCGCTGATCTATGGCGTCGGCAATGGCAGCAATAGCTCAACAGGTTTGAACATCACTTCCCGCCGTCTGGGCGGCGACAGGATGTGCGCCTATAATTGGGAAAATAATGCGTCGAACTCCGGCGGCACCAGTGACGGGATAAATCTCTGGCTTAATGACGACTATTTAGGAACGACCGATAATCCTGCCCAGCTCATTACCGATTTTCATGACGCTTCGAAAAGTTTGAATTGCTATAGCCTTATCACTCTGCAGGCAATGGGCTATGTAGCCAAAGATAAGAATGGGATTGTCAACGCTGCAGAATCCGCACCTTCGAGCAGATGGGCGAAGGTGATCTTTGACGGCGGATCGGTCGCTCCGAAAACTCCCGATCCGAACGATGATAATGTTTATCTCGATGAAGAAGTAAATTTTCTCAAAGGAAAATACGGCGGAGCGAATGCCGGAGGAATCAATGCGTATGGTTTCGATAACGAGCCGGGACTTTGGACATACTCTTTCAGCCACGCCTGCCCTGCTTCAAGACCGTATCCGACATACGACCAATCCGTGCAATTACATACGGCGATGGCAGCGATGATCAAACGTATCGATCCGACTGCCGAATTTTTCGGCGGCACGATGTTCGGCTATTCCGAATATGAAAGTCTCAGTGGCAATACCGATGACTTTAATAGTCACGGATTCTATATCGACTATCTTCGCAGTCAAATGAAGATAGCCTCGGATATTGCAGGAATGCGGCTGATGGATGCGATGGATCTTCATTGGTATCCCGAAGCA